>NZ_AXVL01000005.1 GCF_000482505.1 Leptotrichia trevisanii DSM 22070 | reverse complement strand
AGTCATTGTTAAATTGAAATTGAAAAACAGGCTGCAAGTTATCATTACAACAGAAGCAGTTGTGTTTGTCTTTAGAGACATCGATACCGATATAGAACATAAGAATACCACCTTTCAAAAAGAAAATATTGATACTGTAAAACCACAAACTCTTTGCGAATGTAACCTCGTTCTATATAAACCGTCAAGCGGTATCTAACTAATTAACAATTTAACAAAGAGACTGTGGCTAGAGCCTTTTTAAAACCATCAAGTGGTAGGAGGAGATTAACTAATCCACAGTATCTTAATAATAGTATATTACAAAATCCTTGAAGAGGGATGTAAAAAACTACAAATATATTATACGAGGAGTCAAAATGAGCTATATTGAAAATCTGGAAAGTGTCAATAAAAAGATGATTGTAAGGGAAAAAGGGCTAAAAATAACACAGGATGCCATTTTACTGTCTGAATTTATAAAAAAATATTTTGATACAAAATATAAAAACATAAAGAAGAAAAAAACATTTCTGGAAATTGGGGCAGGACAGGGAATAATTTCCCTATTGCTTTCTGAGATGGATATTATTTCAAAAATTTTTGCAATAGAAATACAAAAAGATATTTTTAAAATATTGGAAAAAAATATGGGAATAAATAATTTAGAAGAAAAAATAATGCCAATTAATGAAAATATAAAAAATATTAATGGAGAATATGATTTTATTTTTTCAAATCCTCCATATAAAAAAATAAATTCTGGAAAAATGCCGGAAGATGAAGCGGAGAAAATCAGTAAATATGAAGTTTTGCTTACATTAGAAGAGCTTTTTCAGGAAATAAGAAGGCTTTTAAAAAATTATGGGGAATTTTTTATAATTGTGCCGAATGACAGGCTAAATGATGTGTTTAGATATATTTATGCGAATAATATGAATATATTGAAAATTGAAGTTAATAAATATAAAAAAACGGATTTAGTGATTGTACATGGAAGAAAAGGGGGAAAAGTAAATTCTGGAATTGAAATTAATAATCAAATATAAAAAATATTTACCAAGAAACTGGAAAATAATAAAAAGGAATTATTTCTAATTTGATTAGTTATAATTCCTTAAATAAAATCTGTTGTTTAGTTTTTTTATATTTTTCCAGTTTAAAATAAAAAAACTATTTAGCTAATTCTTTTATTACTTTCAACGCTTTTTCATAATCTGGATGTTCTCCAACTTCTGATACATATTCCACATATCTTATAACACCATCTTTATCAACAATAACTGTTCCTCTTGACAACAGTCTCAACTCTTTTATTACAAAACCATATTTTGTCCCAAAATCCAACTCTCTATGATCTGATGCTGTCAAAGCGTTTGCAATCCCCTTATCTGCACAATATCTGCCAAGTGCAAAGGGTAAATCAGCCGAAATAGTTAATAATTGGACATCATCTCCAAAACTTGCCGCCTCCTGATTAAATCTTGCCAGCTGTAATGCACACACTCCTGTGTCAACTGATGGAAATACTGCTATTACCACAACTTTTCCTTTATAGTCGCTCAATTTCACTTCCTTTAGCTCGGGTGATAAAACTGTAAAGTCAGGTGCTGTATCACCGGCTTTTACTTCATTTCCCACAAGAGTTACTGGGTTTCCTTTAAATGTTACTTTATTTTTAATTTCTGTCATATTTTTATCTCCTTTACTTTTTTGTAATTATATCATATTTAATATTGTTTGTATAGCAAAATTATTTGACTTACAAATTTAAAGATTATCTTTTTTCCAGAATATGTGTCATCCCCTGCTCCACAATATGCTTTATATGCTCATCTTCCAGCGAATAATAGACAACTTTCCCTTCTTTTCTATGTTTTACAAATCTGCCCTGCTTCAATACCCGAAGCTGATGTGAAATAGCAGACTGTGTCATTTTCAACAGATTTGCAATATCATAAACACACATTTCCTCATGAAATAAGGCGCTTAATATCCTCATTCTCGTGGTATCTCCCAGTATCTTAAAAAAATCTGCCAAATCATATATAACTTCCTCTTCTGGCATTAATTTTTCCACTTTTTCCACAATTTCCTTATGAATAGCCTTTGTTTCATAATTTATATTTTCTTCTTCCATTATTTTAGCCATTTTCACTCCCAATTTTTGAAATATATGTTGTTATTATATCACGTATTTGAATTACTGCAAAATAAAACCTCCCCAGGGACAGAGAAAAGTAAATTGCAAGTGTAAATATCACTTTTATTAAATTTCATCTAAGATAAAAAAAAGTGAAAAACTGTTAAAAAGTTGTTATAATGTAATAAAATTACTTTTGTATTTTTACTAAAAAAGCTAAATATTTTAAAACGATAATTTTAATAAAAAAGGAGTGGACTTATGAAAAGAAATAAATGTAAATTATTAATTTTAGCCAGTATTATGGCAATTTCGATGGCGTCATTTGGACTTTCCAATAAAAACGTGGCAAAAATGCCTTCAAAACCTGATGCCATGGATACGAATAAGAAAGCTGGACTTACAATTTCAAAGGCGGAACTGGATGTTGTGGCTGAGAAGATTTTTAAGAATGAGGCTGGCGGAAAAAAGGAGGATCTTGTTTACTGGAATACAGGGGAAGATTTCCCATCGCTGGGAATTGGGCATTTTATTTGGTACAAACAGGGGCAGCGGGGAAGATTTGCAGAGAGTTTTCCGCAGCTTGTTGCGTATTATAGGAAGCATGATATAAAATTGCCTAAGATTGTTGAAGAAAACAGTTATTCGCCTTGGGAAAGCCGTGAGGAACTTTTTAAACTTAGAAGTATTGGAAATAAGGATATTGTCGAATTGATAAATTTCCTTTATAATACAAAGGCTATTCAAGTTTCGTTTATTTTTGAGCGACTTGAAAACTCGTTGGAGAAAATGTTGGAAATAGCGGATAATCCAGAAAATGTAAAAAAACAATTTTACCGTGTTGCACACTCTCCAAACGGGCTATATCCATTGATTGATTACGTGAATTTCAAAGGTGAAGGAACTTCCCGGACTGAAACTTACAACGGGGATGGCTGGGGACTTCTGCAAGTCTTGGAAAATATGAAAGGTACCGGCAGTGGGAAAGCGGCTCTTGAAGAATTTAGCGACTCTGCAAAATTCGTTCTTGAAAGACGTGTAAAAAACTCTGATCCTGCAAGAAACGAGAAAAAATGGCTGGCAGGATGGTTAAATCGTTGCAATACATATAAAAACTGAATTTGAATAGAAAACGTCTTATTGACAAAGCTGGAACTATAAATATGCCTGAATGGGAATAAGCAGTTTAACAGCACATAAATATAGCCATAACTTTTATTCTGAATCGAATTTTTTTATAAATAAACAAGTAGTCTAAATTTTTATATTTAATTTTAATATAAATTTAGGCTATTTTTTATATTGCTTGAAATTCAGTAAATATATTATATTTAGAGAACTATTATTTATCCATAAAAAAAATTAATAGTAAAAAAATACTCATTATAAACAAAATTGCTTGCAAAACTTACTGAATATAAGATATAATATAGGTATATAAAATTTTAGTGAAAGGAAGCGAGTATGAAAAATATTTTAAAGTTTTTAATTAAGAGAATCGCAATGGGGCTTGTAACGTTGTGGCTGGTTATTACTATTACATTCTTTCTGATACATATGTTACCGGGTGATCCGTTTCAAAGTGAAAAAGCGATTCCACCTAAAGTAAAGGAAAATCTAATGGCAAAATACCATTTGGATCGTCCACTTGGGGAACAGTATGTTGAATACCTGAAAAACATAGCAAAAGGGGATCTGGGGGCATCCATGAAAGTTCGGGGAAGAACTGTTAATGATGTTATTAAGAAAAGTTTTCTGACATCAGCAGATCTGGGAGCCAGATCTATTATCTTTGCATTGGCTTTAGGAATTCCACTTGGGATTGTCGCAGCTTTGAAAAGAGGAAAATATCAGGATAGGTTAGCGATGATTGTGGCAATAATTGGAATATCCGTACCGAGTTTTGTATTAGCGGGACTAATGCAGAAGTATTTTGTCGATATACATAATGGTATCTTAATCGATGAATATAATTTACCACTTGTAAGGATTTTGTTATCAGGATGGGACAGGCCTGAGAAAAAAATATTGCCGGTTGTTGCACTTGGACTTTACACAGTGGCATTGATTGCACGGTTATTAAGAGATAAGATGATCGAGGTAATGGGACAGGATTATATAAGATTGGCGATTGCAAAAGGGGTAAAACCAAAAAATATCGTTTTTAAACATGCTTTAAGAAATGCAATTTTACCAATTATTACAATAATGGGGCCGACAATTGCTGCGGTTCTGACAGGTTCATTTGTAATTGAAAAGATGTTTTCGATTCCAGGATTAGGAAAATACTTTGTAGACAGTATCAATGACAGGGATTACACGATGGTACTTGGAGTTACTGTGTTTTATGCGATATTCCTTATTATAATGATGATACTTGTTGATATTGTATACGTTATGGTTGATCCTAAAATTAAACTTGGAAAAGGAGATGAAATATAGTGGCAGAAAATATAAAAAAAATTATAACTGAAAATGATTATATCCCAACACCTGAAGATTTTAAAATCGTAGGTGCAGACACCACTCAAAGTGAAGAAATCTACAAACCAAGTTTAACATTCTGGCAGGATGGATGGAGAAGATTCAAGAAAAATAAATTAGCTTTATCGTTTTTAGGAATAACACTTATTTTCCTATTTTTAGCAATTTTTGGGCAAAGTTTGACAAAATATTCTTATAGAGCTCAGGATTTATCAGCTAAATTTTTAAGTCCAGCAAAGGGACTTGCAAAAGGGCATTATTTAGGAACGGATAACCTTGGACGTGACTTGTTTGCAAGACTTTCGCAAGGAATAAGAATTTCAATGGAACTATCCTTGATAACGGCTGCAATTTGTGTTGTTTTTGGAACAATTTATGGGGCTGTATCAGCATATTTTGGCGGAATTATTGATACCATAATGACTAGAATTGTGGAAATCTTATTAATCATTCCATCAATGATTTACATAATTTTATTAATGGTTGTAATGGGAAACAGTGTAAAAACAATAATTATTGCAATGTCATTGACAAGATGGCTAAACTATTCGCTGTTAGTGCGTGGAGAAGTGCTTAAAATTAAAGAAAATGAATTTGTACTGGCTTCAAAATCACTTGGCGGTAACTTTTTATGGATAACGTTGAAGCACTTAATCCCAAATACACTAAGTGTAATAATAATCAGACTTACAACAGACATACCAAACATTATCTTTACAGAAGCATTTTTAAGTTTCATCGGACTTGGAGTTCCAATTCCACAGGCATCACTTGGAAACTTGGTATTTGATGGTTTCGTAAATATGACTTCATATCCATATTTATTCATTATTCCATCAGTTGTAATTTCATTAATTACATTGGCATTCAATATTGTTGGAGATGCTTTAAATGACGCATTAAATCCAAAATTAAGAGATTAAAAATAAAAAACAATCCATATTAATACAGAGAGGATTAGAAAATGGGAAAAAAATTATTAGAAGTAAAGGACTTGAGTGTTTCTTTTAATACGTATGCCGGGGAAGTTCAGGCTCTTAGAGGGATCAGCTTTTCTGTGGATCGTGGGGAAACGCTTGCAATCGTTGGAGAGTCTGGTTCAGGAAAATCAGTTACTGTACAGACAATTATGAGATTAATACCAATGCCACCAGGAGAAATTAAAAATGGGGAAATACTTTTTGAAGGGGAAGATTTGGTAAAAGCTCCTATCGAAAGAATGAGAGAACTTCGTGGTGGAAAAATCGGGATGATATTTCAGGATCCTATGACATCGCTTAATCCAACGATTAAAGTTGGAAAACAGATTATGGAAGGAATCCTGATTCATAAAAATGTAACAAGGGAAGAGGCAAAACAGCAGGCTATCGAAATGCTTAGAAAAGTCGGGATCCCTAAACCGGAAGAAAGATTTCATCAGTATCCGCATGAGTTTTCTGGAGGAATGCGTCAAAGGGCGGTTATAGCCATTGCCCTTTCATGTGAGCCAGACTTGTTAATCTGTGATGAGCCAACAACGGCTTTAGACGTTACAATTCAGGCACAAATACTGGATTTGATAAATGAACTGAAAAAAGAATTAAACATTGCTGTAATACTTATAACACATGATTTGGGAGTAGTTGCCGAAACTGCTGACAGAGTGGTTGTTATGTATGCTGGAGAAAAACTGGAAGAAGCTCCTGTAAAGGAACTTTTCAAAAATCCAAAACATCCGTATACTTGGGGCCTTTTAAAATCCTTGCCAAGACTGGATATGAAAATTGGGGAAAAACTGGCTTCCATTCCAGGAACTCCTCCAGATTTGTTAAAACCGCCTGTGGGAGATCCGTTTGCGGCACGTTCTGAATATGCAATGAAAATTGACTATGAAAGAAAACCTCCAATGATTGACTTGGGGAACGGACATTTTGTAAAATCGTGGCTTTATGTTGCCGGTGCTCCAAAAATAAAATCTCCTTTTGAACAGGAAAATTCCCTAAAATCAGATAATATAGAAACGGAGGGGAAATAATGTCAGCTAATGAAAATAAAAAAGAAAAATTAATAGAAATGAAAAACTTAAAAAAATATTTTCCAATGAAAAAAAGACAAGTGCTAAAGGCTGTGGAAAATGTTACAATGGACATCTACAAAGGTGAAATTCTAAGTCTTGTTGGAGAATCAGGTTCTGGAAAAACTACACTTGGAAGAACTGTCAGCAGACTTTACTCAAAGACAAATGGGGATATTTTATTTAATGGAAAACCAATTGAAGATTATGGAAGAAAAGAATTTACAAAAAAAGTGCAAATGATATTTCAGGATCCGCAGGCTTCCCTTAATCCAAGAATGACTGTCGGAGATATTATTGCCGAAGGGATTGATATTCATAAACTGGCAACTTCAAAACAGGAAAGAATGGAAAGAGTTTACAGCCTTTTGGAAATTGTTGGGCTTAACAGGGAGCATGCCAGCCGTTTTCCACATGAATTTTCTGGAGGACAAAGACAGAGAATCGGGATTGCAAGGGCACTTGCAGTTAGTCCAGAAGTATTAGTGTGTGATGAGCCAATCTCGGCTCTGGATGTGTCAATTCAGGCACAAGTTGTAAATTTGCTGAAGGATTTGCAAAAGGAAAGAAACTTAACTTTATTATTTATCGCACACGACTTGTCAATGGTAAAATATATTTCAGACAGAGTGGCAGTTATGTATCGTGGAAAAGTGGTTGAACTGGGAACTCCAGAAGTTGTTTACAGCGATCCTGTCCACAGCTACACAAAATCACTTATTTCTGCCGTACCGATAGCAGATCCTGATTACAAGAAGACAACAAAAATTGATATGGATGAATCATATTTAAGAAGTCCAATGGGAGATGCCTCTGAAATAGGGATTATCCCTGAAACTCCCGAATTAACCGAATATAAGCCCGGACATTTTGTAGAAACTTCTTTCTTAAAGGAAAAAGGACTTATTTAATAAAAAAGCAACAAAAAAGTAAATAATAAATGATTTGGAAAGGAAGTATCTATGAAAAAAACTTTTTTAATATTTTGTTTAATTGTATCAATGCTTATAGTTTCTTGCGGAAAAAGTGCCAAACCTGCGGGAAATTCAGTATCGTTTAATATGGAAGCTGAGCCAACTTCATTGGATCCGCAACTTTTGACTGATATGAGTGGAATTTTTATTACAAGTATGACTTATGAAAGTCTTGTAAGATTAAATGATAAAAATGAAATTGTTCCTTCTGGAGCTGAAAGCTGGACTAAATCAGATGACGGAAAAGTATGGACATTTAAAATCAGACAAGGAATGAAATGGAGCAATGGGGATCCGCTTACTGCCAAAGACTATTTTAACGGTATCAAAAGAGGACTTGATCCTAAAACAGGCTCTGAATATTCAGTGCTTGCTTATTATATTGAAAATGCCGAAAATTACAACAATGGAACTTTGAAGGATTTTGGACAAGTTGGAATAAAAGCAAAAGATGATTATACACTTGAATTTACCTTATCAAAACCAGCTCCATTCTTCTTAAAGACATTAATTATGCCTGTCTACTTCCCAGTTAATGAAAAAGCATTGGCTGATAATGGGGAAGGATATGCAACAGAAGCTGGTAAATCTGTTTACAGCGGGCCGTTTATAATGGAAGAATGGGTACATGATAACAAAGTTGTTATGAAAAAAAATCCTAACTACTGGAATGCACAAAATATAAAGGTGGATACACTTACAGGTTTAATCGTAACTGATTTTGAAGCTGCTACAAACCTTTTTGAAAATAAAGAATTGGACTTGACAAAAATTTCAGTTGAAAAAATGGCAAACTTTGAAGGAAAACCTGAATTACATAAATTTCCTGATGGAAGAGTCTATTACTTAGGATTTAATACATCAAATCCTGTATTAAAGAATAAAAAGGTTAGACAGGCGCTATCACTTGCAATAGATAGAAAAGAATTAGTAAACAGCATCTTAAATGGTGCCGGAATTATTGGTTCTGGAATTGTTTCAAATGGAACAGTTGGTGAAAAAGGCGATTTCAGGGAAGAAGCTGGAGATTTGTTTGCAGAATTTGCAAATGTTAATGTGAAACAAGTGTTTGAAGAAGGGCTAAAAGAGTTAAATATGACTCCTGCACAAGTTAAATTGCATTTACTTGTGGATGAAAATGGAACTGGTAAAAAGGAAGCTGAATTTTATCAATCTCAATGGAAGGATAAATTAGGAATTGATGTGGAAGTGGAAGTTCTTACTAAAAAAGAAAGAATTGCACGTGCAAAAGCTGGAGAATTTGAAATTGTAAGATATGCCTGGGGGCCTGACTATGCCGATCCAATGACTTATCTGGAAATGTTCCATTCGAAAGTAAAAGATCTTAACTTTGCAAAATATGCGGATCCTAAATACGATGAACTGGTTGATCTAGCTAAAGTTAATCAAGATAACAAAACAAGAATGGATGCAATGAAACAGGCTGAAAAATTACTGTCTGATGATTTCAGATATTCTGTACTTTATTATGAAGTGGGAGTTTATTTGATAAATCCTAAGTTAAAAGGTGTTGTAATACGTTCTGTTGGAGATTCCATTGATTTTTATAATGCATCTATAACAAAATAATTTTTACATTTTCCACTAAAGCAGCAGCTATTTGGATGGATAACTAAGATTAATGATAAAATATTTTTAATTTTACTATTTTATTCTAGTAAAAGGAAAGAGGGAGTATGAGTATGAAAAAAATCTTATTAGTTTTGACAATATTAATGGCTTTTGTAATTTCTTGTGGAAAAAACGAGGATGCAGAAACTCTTAAATTGAATCTGAAGGAAGAGGGAAAATCTTATGATCCTCAGCTGGCAAATGATTCAACCAGTGAATTTGTTGATTCGCTTATTGCTGAAACATTAACTAGACAGGCAGAGGATGGAAAATCTCTTCCTGGTGTGGCAGAAAAATGGGAACACAATGAAAATTCAACAGTATGGACATTCCATTTGAGAAAAGATGCAAAATGGAGCAACGGTGATCCGATTACGGCAAAAGACTTTAAAGATGGCTGGGTTAGAGCATTAAATCCTGAAACCGCAGGAGAATACGCAGATAAATTATTTTACATAAAAAATGCAAAAGAATTTAATGCTGGACAGATTAAGGACGAAAATCAGCTGGGAATTAAAGTCGTTGACGACTATACGTTGGAAGTTACGTTGAATAACCCTCTTACATACTTTGATTCAATTGTAAGAATACAAACTTATGCTCCTCTGAACAAGAAGTTCTATGATAAAGTTGGAGAAAAATATATGACATCTCCTGAAACATCTATTTCATCTGGTGTCTATACAATAAAATCATGGACAAGGGATTCAGAAATTGTCTTTGAAAAAAATGAAAATTACTGGAATAAAGATAATATCAAGTTGAAATTTGTAAAAATATTATTCATAAACGACGCCAGTGCCAGTGTGAATGCCTTTAAAAATGGAGAAATTGACTCAACAAACATCTCTATCGAACAGGCTAAGGAATTTAAGAATGATAAACGTAAATTACTTACAAAAGACGGTTCTGTCTGGTATATGACATACAATATGAAAAATAAAGTGCTTGCAAATAAAAAAATTAGACAGGCATTGTCACTTGCGGTAGACAGGGAAAAATTAATTACAGATGTACTTGATAACACAGGAGAAGTGGCTTACACCTATACAACAAAAGGAGTAGGAATTACTGGCGTTTCAAAAGATTTCTCTGAAGAAGCGGGAAAAGTGTTCCCAGCTTATGATCCACAAAAAGCAAAACAACTACTAGCTGAAGGATTAAAGGAACTGGGATTACAAAAATTGCCTGATTTGACAATGATTTTCAATGATTCTGGAAACAATAAGGTTATTTCTGAATATATTCAGGAAAGTTTAAGAACAAACCTGGGAGTAAACCTTAAAATTGAAGGAATGACATTCCAGTCAAGACTGGATAAAATGCAGCATAGAGATTATGAAATCGCCCTTGCAGGCTACAACGGGGATTATAACGATGCAATTACTTATCTGGACAGATTCCTGACAAAAGACGGAAACAATTATTCAGATTACTCAAATCCACGTTACGACGAGCTTGTAAAAAAAGTTAAAAGTTCTGGAAATCAGGAAGAAAGAGTTAAAGATATGATTGAAATGGAAAAAATAATTGCCGAAGATATGCCTGTAGGATTACTTTATTACAGACAACATACAAAATTATTAAATCCAAAAGTCCACAATATCGTATTTAGCCCAATTGGAAAAGATTTTGTACTGGATAATACTTATATAAAATAATACACAAACTTATTTAATTTTTAAATTTAGATTATTAATATAAAATTTTGAAAGAGAGGAAAACTATCATGAAAAAAATATTAGTTTTATTAATGATGCTAATTGTCATCATTTCTTGTGGGAAAAGTGGTGGAAGCAGCAAAACATTCACATTAAATTTATCAGATGAGCCAAAATCTATTGATCCGCAATTATCAACAGACGTGCTAGGTGGAACTGTCGATGATCTTATAACGGAAGGATTGACTAGAAAAGGTAAGGATGGGACATTTGTACCAGGGCTTGCTGAAAAATGGGATAAATCTGCTGACGGACTTGTATGGACATTCCATTTAAGAGATGGAATAAAATGGAGCAACGGTGATCCAATTACTGCAAACGACTTTAAAAATGGATGGCTTCGTGCATTAAAACCTGAAACAGCTTCAGAATATGCTTATATGCTTTATGCAATAAAAAATGCCGAAAATTACAACAAGAAAAAAGGAACTGCTGAACAAGTTGGAATAAAAGTTATTGATGATAAGACTCTGGAAGTAACATTGGAAGCTCCAGTTCCATATTTTGACAGCCTGGTGGCATTTAAGACATATGCACCTCTAAATCAGAAATTCTTTGATGAAACAGGTGACAAATATTTTACAGAAGCTGATAAGACTGTATCTTCAGGAGCATATACTATGGAAAGCTGGACACATGGATCAGAAATGACATTCAAAAAAAATCCTAACTACTGGGATAATAGCAACGTAAACCTTGAAACTGTCGTATATAAAATAATTCCTGATAATAATTCAGCATTAAACGCATTTAATAACAAAGAAGTAGATGTAACTGCCATTACATCTGAACAGGCAAAAGGATTCAAGGACAATCCAAAAATGGTTTCTAAAAATGACGGTTCAGTATGGTATCTGCTATTTAACTTTAATAACAAGACATTGGCAAACTTGAAAATCAGAAAAGCACTTCTTATGGCAATCGACAGGGAAGGACTTGTAAATAATGTATTAAATGGATACGGAACAGCAGCAAAGACATTTGTTCCAAAAGGAATTGGGATAAAGGGGCTTAACGACAAAGACTTTACAGAAGGTGTTCCGACTTCAATACTTACATACAATCCTCAGGAAGCGAAAAAATTACTTGAAGAAGGACTGAAGGAAACAGGGGCAACTAAATTCCCTAGTATGTCTATGTTAATCAATGAAAGCGGAAACAACAAAGTTATCGCCGAATATATTCAAGAGCAATTAAGAAAAAATTTAGGCATTGAAATAGCGTTAGAAGCAATGACTGCTCAAGAAAGATTTTCAAGAATGAGTCAAAAAAACTTTGATCTAGTATTTGCAGGATGGTCTGGAGATTACCCTGACGCAATTACATACCTTGATTTATTTGAATCAACAGGTGGAAATAATCACGGTTCATACAAAAATCCTCAATACGATGCATTAGTTAAAACTGTAAGAAGTACAGCTGATCAAAATGTAAGAATTCCTGCACTTATGCAAATTGAAAAAATAATCGCAGAAGATGTACCAGTTGGTGTACTTTTCCACAGAGAAAAACAATATCTGGTTGATAAAAAAGTGAATGGAATTGGATTTACTCCAATTGGTGGAGAATTCTATTTTGGAAGTTTATCATTAAAATAACAACTATTTAGGGGTGTAACAGCCCCTTTGGCCAATTATTCTTGAAAAAAGAGGAGGAAACATATTAATGAAAAAATTGTTCTTTATATTGACATTACTGATGTTTGTACTTTCATGCGGAAATAAAAATGGAGGTAATGGCAGCACATTTACATTAAATATTGTTACAGAGCCAACTTCGATTGATCCTCAAATAACTACGGATATTCCAGGTGGGACTGTTGATGAATTGATTTTGGAAGGACTTCTGAGAAAAGACAAAACTGGAAAATCAGTAGCTGGACTTGCTGAAAAATGGGAAAAATCAGAAGACGGACTTGTATGGACGTTTCACTTAAGAGATGGAATAAAATGGAGCAATGGTGATCCAATTACTGCAAACGACTTTAAAGCGGGATGGCTTCGTGGATTAAACCCTGATACAGCAGCAGGTAATGCAAGTATGCTATTTGTAATAAAAAATGGAGAAAATTACAATGCAAAAAAAGTCTCAGAAAATGAAGTTGGAATAAAAGTTATTGATGATAAAACTTTACAAGTAACTTTGGAAGCACCTACTCCATATTTTGATGATTTAGTTACATTCAAGTCATTTATGCCGTTAAATCAGAAATATTATAATGAAGTAAAGGATAAATACTTTACAGAAGCTGAATACACAATTTCAAACGGGCCTTATACATTAGAAAGCTGGACTCATGATTCAGAATTAAAATTCAAGAAAAACCCTAATTACTGGGATGCAAAAAATGTAAAGACAGATAACGTTGTATTAAAGATAATTGCTACAGACTCAGCTGTAAATGCCTTTAAAAATAAAGAAGTTGATGTAACAGCCGTTACATTTGAACAGGCAAAAGAATTTGCTGGAAAAAAAGAACTTGTAAAAGCAGATGATGGTGGAATCTACTATTTACTATTCAACACAGGTGAAAATGTATTTAAAAACGCAAAAGTAAGACGAGCATTAACTATGGCAATAAACAGGGAAGAACTTGTAAATAAAGTTCTTGAAGGTTCTGAAAAAACTACTAAGGCATTCACTCCAAGTGGAATTGGATTAAATGGACTTGAAAAGGACTTTGCTTCTGAAGTTACAACTGATCAGCCTAAATTTAATGCAGAAGAAGCTAAGAAATTATTAGCAGAAGGCCTTAGGGAAGAAGGACTGTCAGAACTTCCAAGATTTGAAATTTTATTTAACGATACAGGAAGCAGAAAAGCCATTGCCGAATACATTCAAGAAAGTTTAAGAAATAACCTGGGTGCAAATGTTGAATTAGACGTTGTAAGCGGTAAGGAACGTATTGAAAGAACTAAAAAAAGGGATTACCAAATTTCCCTTATGAACTGGACTGGAGACTTCTTGGATCCAATTACATATTTAGATTTATTTGACAGCACAAACGCAAACAATCGTGGAGATTTCAAAAATGCAAGATATGACGAATTAACTAAAATTGTAAAAAGCTCTGCTGATCCAAAAGTAAGAGTTCCAGCAATGTTAGAAATGGAAAAACTTATCTCTGAAGAGCAGCCAGTTACAATCCTTTTCCAAAAACAAAAACTTTACTTAGTAAATCAAAAAGTTAAAAATCTAGGATTCGTATCAATTGGTGGAGAATTCTTTATTAGAGATGTTGTAATGAATTAACTTAATGTAATGTTTTATTAAATACATTTTACTATTTACAAAATTTAACAGAAAATTTTTCTAGTAAATTTTTTATAAATTTTAGTTATTTTAAGCACTACAATTAATATGACTAAATTAAAAATATAAAAAATAAGAGGAAATATAATTTTATGAAAAATAAATTTATCCTGCTGGATAGAGATGGTGTAATAAATGTGGAAAAATCATATTTATATAAAATCGAAGATTTTGAATATGAAAAAAATGTAATCGAAGGACTTAGGAAATTACATGATTTAGGCTATAAATTTGCGATTATAACAAATCAGGCGGGAATTGCGAGAGGCTATTACACAGAAGATGATTACTTAAACTTACAGAATTACATCGAAAAGGATTTGATAAAAAATGGTATAAAAATCGAAAAATCATATTTTTGTCCACATCATCCAAGCGTTGATGGAAAATACGGAATTGAATGTAACTGCCGAAAGCCAAATACTGGTAATTTTGAGCGGGCAATAGACGAATTTAATATTGATACAGAAAATTCCTTTATGATAGGTGATAAGACAACTGATTTAATTCCTGCGGAAAAATTGGGAATCACACCAGTTCTGGTAAAAACAGGCTATGGACTAAAAAGTCTTGAAAAATTAAAGAATACCAACTTAAATCCAATTGTTGCAAATGATATTCTGGATTTTGCAAAAATTCTAAAAAATAGAAAATAAATTTAAAAAGGGCATTATTCAAATTGTAATGTCCTTTTTGATTTATACTAAACCTCATTAAAAAATAGAAATTGTACTAATTACAAGAAATTTTAAATACTTGCTAAATCATATATAATTCAAAATTTATAAAATGTCTACTATATTAAACGAAGAACAGTATTAGTTATTATTTATTATATAATTTTGATTTTTCTTCCAAAAGTAAAAAATTCACAGTTTGATTTACATATCCAATGGAAAAATTTTTAATTTTTTGTCTATATAACGTATTTGCATATTTAATTATTAATTTTTTATTTGAATTTATAAAGTCTAATTGATCAAAAACTAAATTTTTATATTTTGTATCAATCTCATGATTTATATCGTATTCCTTAATAACTGATTTATCATACACAGGAACCATACTGCTCAACTTTATTTTTCCAAGTAAAGTTATTTCTCCTGATTTTGATTTAACAATTCTTACTATCGGAATAATAGATTTTCTTATAGCTCCATTTAAATAATCTGTTTGACTAGGTGATGACAAAGGTGCTATATAATCACAATCGTTAATTTTTAATAAAATTCCCAAATACTTTCTTGTATGTCTATATTTTTCCCCTAATCTATTTAATACTCTGTTATCAAAGGACTTTAAATAATCAAGGTAGCTATCACTTATTTCGTATAATTTCATTTCCCTCCCCTATATTTATAGAAAAAGCCACCATAAATGGTAGCTTTGAATTTACAACTCCTCACTTCTTGGTGGCGGATCACCTGAATTTACAACTCCTCGCTTCTTGGTGGTGGATCACCTGAATTTAATTATTTATCTCTTTAATTAATATTATCATTTTTTCAATAAAGATGTCAAGATTTTTTCTGTATTTAAAATTTTTATGAATATAATTGTTTTATAAAATCAAACTTATGTCTTTATAATAAATTTAATCTTTCATAGAATAATCTTTTAATTTAAAATTTATAAAAATCATTGACTTTTTGAAAAAATGTGGGATAATATTAATGTAGGGAAAAAATAATGTTGAATACAATTATAAACAATTCTATAGGTTAAATAATAAAGAATATGTATATTGAAGGTGAGATTACATAGACTTTCAAAATACATTTTTAAAAAATATTTACTATAAAATTGTGATTTTTTGATACATACTCATATAAAATACAATTTATTTTGAATAAATCATTGAAAATTTTTTAGATTAATTTTTAAAATAAAATTATTATAAACTTAATATCACCCAAAAAATTCAAAATCAGATTTTTTTAAATAAAAGTTTTAAAAATTAATATTGTTTTGCCTTTCCCTACATAATGTAGGGGTTTTTTTGTAATTTGAATTTATAAAAAAATAATAAATAAAAACATAAAAAATATTATTAAAATTTTAAAATTTAAAATTTTCTAAGATACGGAGGAAATATTATGAAAAAATTGACAAAAGACTTGGAAAAATTAGGAATCGTAAATGTGGCAGAAATTCACAGAAACTTAACACCGTCAGAATTGATTGAGCATGCCTTGAAGAGAGGAGAGGGAACGTTGTCAGATACAGGAGCCTTGGTTGTAACAACAGGGAAATATACTGGGCGTTCGCCTAAGGACAAGTATATTGTTGATACTGCCGGTATTCACGATAAAATTGCCTGGGGAAATGTAAATAAACCAATTGAAAAAGAAAAATTTAATTCTATTTATAATAAATTAATTGCATATTTGCAAAATCGGGAAATTTTTATATTTGATGGAATGGCAGGGGCAGATCCAACTTGCAGACGAAAATTTAGAATAATAAATGAACGGGCAAGCCAAAATTTGTTTATTCATCAATTATTGATACGTCCAACAGAAGAAGAGTTAAATGATTATGGACACGCTGATTTTACAATCATTGCGGCACCTGGATTTAAATGCAATGCCAAAATTGATGGAATAAATTCTTCAGCTGCAATAATTATTAATTATGAAGCAAGAGTTGGGATTATATGCGGAACAGAATATTCTGGGGAAATTAAAAAGAGTGTATTCTCAATAATGAACTTTGTAATGCCTGAAATCGATGTACTGCCTATGCACTGTTCTGCCAATATGGATCCACGAACTGGACAGACTGCTGTATTTTTTGGACTTTCCGGAACAGGGAAAACTACTCTTTCAACAGATCCTAACCGTAAATTAATAGGAGATGACGAACACGGCTGGTCCGATCACAGCATTTTCAACTTTGAGGGAGGATGTTATGCAAAATGTATAAACCTTGATCCTGAACATGAACCAGACATTTTTAATGCAATAAAATTTGGAAGTTTAGTGGAAAATGTTGTAATGAACCCTAAAACACGAGAGCTTGACTTTTATGATAAAAGTTTGACAGAAAATACAAGGGTTGGTTATCCGATTAACCATATAAAAAATGCACAGATTCCAGGAATCGGAGGAATTCCTAATGTTGTAATATTTCTGACAGCAGATGCCTTTGGAGTTTTACCGCCTATTTCCAGACTTTCAAGAGATGCGGCAATCTATCACTTTGTAACAGGATTTACATCTAAACTGGCTGGGACAGAACGTGGAATTACAGAGCCGCAACCTACATTTTCAACTTGTTTTGGAGAACCATTTATGCCATTAGATCCATTAGTTTATGCAGAAATGCTAGGTAAAAAAATAGAACTTCACAACACAAAAGTATTTTTAATAAATACAGGATGGTCTGGCGGCCCTTACGGTGTCGGAAACCGTATGAACTTAAAATATACAAGGGCAATGGTTACTGCTGCACTAAATGGCGAATTAGACGAAGTGGAATACAGACATGATGACATTTTCAACGTGGAAATCCCACAATATTGTCCAAACGTTCCAAGTGAACTGCTAAATCCAATAGACACTTGGGCAAACAAGGAGGCATATGGTGCAGCAGCAAGAAAACTGGCTAAAATGTTTAGAGAAAATTTTGCAGAAAAATATCCGAATATGCCGGAACATATTGTAAATGCAGGGCCAGTATTTTTTGAATAGAAATTTTTAAATGTTTACTAAACAATGGAGGTTTTTTATGGGGAAAGTAAAAATAACGGAAACATCACTAAGGGACGGACATCAGTCACTTATGGCAACGAGAATGACTACCGCCGAAATGCTTCCAATAATAGAAACTATGGATAAAATCGGGTATCACGCAATGGAAGTCTGGGGTGGTGCAACTTATGATGCAGCAATCAGATTTTTACACGAAGATCCTTGGGAAAGATTGAGGGAAATTAGGAAAAGGGCTAAAAATACGAAGCTGCAAATGTTATTAAGAGGGCAGAATTTGCTGGGGTATCGGCATTATGCAGACGATATTGTGGACAAGTTTGTGGAACTTTCTATAAAAAATGGTATTGATATTATTAGGACATTTGATGCTTTGAATGATACAAGAAATATTAGAAAAGCGTCAGAAAGTACTAAAAAATATGGAGGACACAGCCAGCTTGCGATTTGCTACACAATAAGCCCTGTTCACACGATAGAATATTACAAAAAACTGGCACTTGAAATGCAGAACATGGGGGCGGATTCCATCGCTATAAAGGATATGTCTGGAATTTTATTACCTAATGTGGCATATATATTAGTGAGCGAATTAAAGAGTATTTTGAATATTCCGCTTGAACTTCACACACATTCTACGGCGGGACTTGCTGAAATGAGCATAATAGAAGCCATTGACGCAGGGGTGGATATTGTTGATACTGCTATTTCTCCATTTGGGGGAGGAACTTCACAGCCGTGTACAGAACCACTTGTAAGAACATTGCAAGGTACAGAATACGATACTGAATTAAATCTGGAACTTTTAAAGGAAGTGGCAGAATATTTTAAACCGATAAGAAAAAAATACATTGATAACGGGATATTAAACCCAAAGGCTTTGGGAGTAGAGCCAAATATCGTGGAGTATCAGCTGCCAGGAGGTATGCTTTCAAACTTGCTGTCGCAACTGAAATCACAAGGGGCAGAAGAAAAATATGAGGACGTACTTCGTGAAATTCCAAGAGTCCGAAAGGATATGGGTTATCCACCACTTGTAACTCCAATGAGCCAGATGGTTGGAACCCAGTCAGTTATGAATATTTTGACAGGGAAAAAATATCATATGATTCCTAAGGAAATAAAGGATTATGTAAAAGGGATGTACGGAAAATCTCCTGTTCCAATTTCTGAAGAAATTAAAAAAACTGTAATTGGGGAGGAAGATCTATTTAATGGACGTCCTGCTGATTTATTAAAAGATGAATATGACACAATGAAAGCTGAAATTGGAGATTTGGCAAAATCTGAGGAGGATGTGCTGACTTATGCTTGTTTTCCTCAAATTGCCAAAGGTTATTTAAAAGAAAAATATTCTGAAAAAAAAGATAAAGAAACTAAAATAGAGAATAAAGAGGAGGTGAAAATTCAAAATATTAACGTAATTTTTTAAAAGATTTTGAGGTAAAATAAATTTTTATTGATATCGCTTATCAGGATAGTCAAAAACTAAAGTAAAAGTTTAGGCTATGCAGCTCAAATTTAATATTTGAGCCTGTTCAAAAAGAGAGGTGAAAAGATGAATTTAGATATAGAATATTTCAAGAATAAATTAAAGGAAATATCAGAATGGTATGAAAATAATAGATGGAACAAAAAAACACTACTTGAAAAAATATCAGAACTGGAAATAGAAATCAATAAGACACGTGATGAAGAACACTTGATAGATTGGGATAAATTAACATATATGGAAGAAAAAATTATAACTGATATGGTTCATTTAAGAAATAAAATGAAACTTTCCCACAAGGAAAAATTTGACAGTTATTACAAAATAAAATGAACATAATTAAAACCAAACTTAAAAGTGATGATTATACTACTCAAACCCCAATATTATCTGATTTTAACGGTTTGATATTAAAAGGGCTTGAGTATGAATTCAGACACAAAAACTTTATAGGTTTGAGTTTAAAAACTTGAAAGGAATAATTAAAATATGAAAAGTATTTTATTTGGGAATTCGGCCGTGTCAATCGGAGATGCTGTTTATATTACTGTTGTAAGTATGCTAATCGTTTTTTTCATATTGTTTTTAATTTCATTT
This sequence comes from Leptotrichia trevisanii DSM 22070, assembly GCF_000482505.1. NCBI lineage: Bacteria > Fusobacteriati > Fusobacteriota > Fusobacteriia > Fusobacteriales > Leptotrichiaceae > Leptotrichia > Leptotrichia trevisanii. Next base: position 145,044 of record NZ_AXVL01000005.1, on the reverse strand, counting down.
GTACTGTCGTTTTTTAAATATTTTTCAAATTCTGAACAATTAAATCAGGATGTTATAAATAAAAAAACAAACGACAACAAAACTTTTCAAAATTCAGAAAAACTTGACTCAAAAAGAATTGTTAATGAAAAAAAATTCAGTCTGGAAAAAATAAAAGATGAAACTATGCTGGCAGCAATGATGGCGGCTCTGATTGAAGCGGCTGGAGAAAATGAAAACTGCTGTATAAGAGTAAAAAGCGTAAAAGAAATCAAGTAAACTTTGATAAACGAGGAGTAGACAGATATGATTAAATTATACAAAATTAGAATTGGAGAGAAAGTTTATGAAGTGGAAGTGGAAGCCGTTTCAGAAAAAGAGGGTTCTATTGCAACTTCAAAAGATGTAAAAAATGAACCAGAGGAAAAAATGGATGAACATAATTCAGCCCAAAACAATATTAGCAATTCCAGTGAAAATGGTGAAGCTATAAATGCACCTATGCAGGGACTTATTGTTGATGTAAAAGTTGAAGCTGGACAAAAGGTAAAAGCTGGGGACGAAATTGTCATTCTGGAAGCCATGAAAATGGAAAATCCCATTGTGGCATCAAAGGATGGTACAGTCCTTGCGGTTAAAGTATCAAAGGGAAGCACTGTAAATACTGGTGATACTTTAATAATATTATCATAAGAACATTTTTAATTCATCTTTATATACTCAAAAACAACAATTGATTTTATAGTAACACCACTTTAAATTTTAATGCAACAATGATATTACATCACTATAAAACCTGAAAGAAAGGAATGGTTTTGAAATGGAATTACTAAAAATTCTTTACGGAACAACAGGATTATCAATGATAACTGTAAAACAGATTATTATGATAATAATAGCCTTAACTCTATTATATCTGGCAATAAAAAAACAATATGAACCATATTTGCTGCTTCCAATTTCTTTTGGAATGCTGCTGGCAAACTTACCTGCCATGGCAAATGAAGGACTTATGGAAAAGGGCGGACTCCTGTGTTATCTTTATCAGGGAGTAAAATTAGGAATTTATCCACCAATGATATTTCTGGCAATCGGAGCAAGTACAGACTTTGGGCCACTTATTGCAAATCCAAAAAGTTTGTTACTGGGAGCCGCTGCACAATTTGGAATTTTTGTGGCATTCATAGGAGCGATTTTACTCGGATTAACTGGACGAGAAGCAGCTTCAATCGGGATTATTGGAGGAGCAGACGGGCCTACCGCCATTTATACCGCAACAAAATTAGCCCCTCATTTACTAGGTTCCATCGCTATTGCAGCCTATTCCTACATGGCTCTGGTTCCTGTTATCCAGCCACCAATTATAAAACTTTTGACAACAAAAAAGGAAAGAATGGTGGAAATGACACAACTGCGATTTGTAAGCCAGCGTGAAAAGATTATTTTTCCAATAGCGGTAACAATTATCGTAATTCTTTTAGTTCCATCATCAGCACCGTTAATTGGAATGCTAATGCTGGGAAATCTTATAAAGGAAGCTGGAATTGTTTCAAATTTAGTTGAACATGTGCGAGGGGCATTACTTTACTGTATCACAATCGTACTGGGAATGACAGTTGGAGCAACAGCCAATGCAGAAACTTTCTTAAGTATTAAGACAATAAATATTATTATTTTAGGACTAATTGCATTTTCCTTTGGAACAGTTGGAGGAGTAATATTTGGAAAAATAATGTATAAACTTACGAAAGGAAAAGTAAACCCAATGATTGGAGCGGCTGGAGTTTCCGCAGTACCAATGGCAGCAAGAGTTGTGCAAAAAATAGGACAACAGGAAAATCCAAAAAACTTTCTGCTAATGCACGCAATGGGGCCAAATATAGCTGGTGTAATCGGTTCAGCAGTTGCAGCAGGAGTTCTTTTAATCATATTTAAATAACAAATTATTGCTCTCATTTATTGATATAGTTAAAATGGTTAAAAACTGTTTAATTGTATTTAATGAGAGTTTTTTTATAAATTTAAAATTTAAGAATAAAACAATATTCCCCATTTAAATAACAAATTTATCAGAAATTTTATAACAAATATCTTTGTATTTAATAAACCGACGGAGCTTTCATTTGTTCAACTACGACTGTTTGACGACTGTAAGGAGAAGTTTTGGAGTTGGGCAAATAAAAGTTGGAGTCTAGCCATAAGTATTGCATAGCAATCTTGCCACAATTTTAATTATCAGGATAAACCTTTACTGCAAGATAAGGATTTGCGGCAATGAGTAATCCTGCGAAAAAGTTTGTAATAAATTCGTTATTTAAATGGGGGATTAATATAAACAATTTTTTAAAAAATTATGATATAAAATCATTTAAAATATGATATAATAACTCTGTATATAGAAACTTCATAACATTTATGTAAAAGATGTAAAAAATCCTTTATTTATAAGGAGTTTTGGAAATAAATTGGTACTTATAAAAGGGAGAGAGAATGAAAATATTGATAATACATACGGCGTTTATAGGAGATATTGTACTGTCTACACCATTGATACAAAGGCTAAAGGATATGTACCCAAATTCTGAGATAGATTATCTGACATTGCCAACAAATCAAAGTGTGATAACCAATAATCCTAATTTACACGAAATACTGCTTTATGATAAAAAAGGGAAAGACAAAGGAATAAAGGGATTTTTGAGGGTATTAAAAATTTTAAGGCAAAAAAAATATGACTATGCCGTGATACCGCATAGATTTATAAAATCAATATTGCTTGCAAAACTGGCAAAAATTCCCAATATTGTTGGTTTTGATGTAGCAACAGGCTCATTTCTGCTAAATAAGAAGGTTCATTATGATATGAAAAAGCATGAAGTGGAAAGATTGCTTGATTTGGTTGAATACAAAGAGGAAAAAATTCCGATTAGAATTTATCCTGCAAAGGAGAATTTTATTAAAATTGATAAAATTCTGGAAAATCATGGATATTTGGGGAATGAAGGACAAAAGTTGATATTAATTGCACCGGGCAGCCAAAGGGCTGAAAAAATGTGGCCAATAGAAAAATATCATGAGGTTATTGAAAAATTGAAAAAAAATAAAAATTATTTTATTGGAATAACTGGCTCAAAAGCTGAAAAGGAACTGCCCCTAAATTTTGAAAATGATAAAAATGTGATTGATTTTCGTGGGGAAATTAATCTTGTAGAATTTGGAGCATTGATTTCAAAGGCTGATATCGTTGTAGGAAATGACAGTTCCCCAGTTCATATTGCGAGCGGATTTGAAAAGCCATTTGTAATTGGGATTTTTGGGCCGGGAAAACGGGCTTTGGGATTTTTTCCCTGGACTGAAAAAAGCAATGTTATTGAGGACAATGAGTTTTATGAAAATAATATTGTAACCATTCCCAAAAATCAGCACAAATATAAAAAGGACTATTATAGAGGGATACCTTTAATTAGTGTAGATAGAGTTTATAATGAAATTATGAAACAAATTTAGAAAAATATAAAATTATAAAAAGGATGAAAATAATTAAATATGAAGAATAAATTTAACTTAACTATAAATATGATGGGATATATCGTAAGTTTGTTAGTTGGAATATCTCTGTTTTTATCAGAAAAATTTGAAAATAATGTTTTAATTCCTTTATTATTGCTAGTATTTGTAATTGCTATGTTTTTAAAGGAAAATCGAAAAAAACTTTTGAAAAATATAGATATAAAATTTTCAATCGTATTATTGCTATTTGTTTTTGTACCATTTGTAATAGCGTATTTTGATGGAGGGATTGACACTCGATTGGATAGCTACATTTTAAGATTTTTATTGTTTTTTCCATTTGCGTTCTTTTTAAGCAGCACAAGAAAAGTTTTGAATCTTTTAAAGGCGTGTTTATTTGGCGGAACAATAATTTCAATTTTGGCCACTTTTGATTTTATAAAAAATTATAATGCGTGGGCTCATCCTATAGGTGCTTATTATCCGAGAGTTACTGCTATTTTAACTGTTCAGGATTTTGCCAATATTATGTGTATAGTGCTTTTATTTTTACTATCTTTTTTATTTTTTTATAAAAATGGAAACAATAAAAAAAACATGATAATTAAAATTTGTTTAGCTATTTTGTCTGCATTTATACTTTTTCTAGTTATTGTAAACAGATCCAAAATGGTTTATATCTGCCTAATACCGACAATTTTATACATCTTGTACAAAATAAGAAAAAGATACGTCTTAATTGGAATTTTAATATGCTTTGGAGGTTATTTTGCACTTCCAAGTTCAATTTCAAGCAGATTGCAATACATAGTAAACTATAAAAATGATCCATCCAGTAATTTAAGAGTGATTTTCTGGGAAACTGGAATAGAAGCATTTAAACAGAAACCATTATTGGGCTGGCAGGCGGAAGATAGAAAGCAGTTTAATCTTGACTACTATGAAAAAATCGGAGTTAAAGATTATGTATATAAAAATTTTCTTGATAAGCTGAGCGAATGGCCGATTTATTATGTCCATACACACAATGCCTATTTACAGTTTATTCTGGATTATGGAATTGTAGGATTTGCATTTTTAGTAATTTTCTTTGTAAGCATACTTATAAAGGCGATTGGCATAAACTTTTCAAAAGACAGGGAAAACTCAGATTCCAGACTGGTTGCACTTGAAATTGGGACAAAAACCACTTTAGCAGCTTGGATAATACAGGGAACTACTGATATTAACCTGAATAACAAATACATGATTATAACTTCTGCAATATTAATATTTGTATTAAATCACTTGTGGAAGAAAAAAATAAAAGCAGAAAAAGGAAAATAGGAGATGAATAACTATAAATTTAATATTTCAAAATTGGACAGGCTTAACAAAAAATTACGTCAAAAGCCATACAAATACATATACAAGGAAATGATGCCAAAAAAATTGTTTAACAAAATTCAAAACAGAGTTTACTTTATAACTCAAAAAATGGTTGGGCAAGACTGGAATGAACTTTTGAAGGAATATTTTACAAAAGGAATAGAAACAGAGCAAATTAAGCCTAAAAAATCATTTGAAACCGAAAAAATTATATGGCAATTCTGGGGGCAAGGTTGGAATTTTGAAAAGTTGCCTGATGTTGTGAAAATAAGCTATAAATCTGTACAAAAGTATAAAAAGGACTACACAGTTATACATCTAGATATGAATAATATAAACGATTATTTAGAAATCCCAGAATATATTTTGGAAAAAGTGAAAAGTAAAAAAATTAATTTTGCCCATTTTACAGATATAATAAGGCTTGCACTGTTAATTAACTATGGTGGTGTCTGGATTGATGCGACAATTTTGTTTACGGACTATTTGCCGCAGGAGTATTTTGAAATGGATTATTTTATGTTTCAAAGGGACGACAGCCTTAGTTTAGAAGAGAAAAAGGACTGGGAAGATTATGATGATTTTTATTTTTCGTGGAATGATGAAATGAAAGTCAGAGTCCTAAATAGCGTAATTTTTGCGAAAAAAAATAACGAAGTGATAAAAGTATTACTGGATATGTTGCTAATCTTCTGGAAACATAATGATTTAGCTCCAAATTACTTTTTCTTTCAAGTACTGTATACTGAGTTAATTGAAAATTATTACAAGGATAAAAAATGCAAAGTTGTTTCAGATACATTGACGCATGAAATGATAAGAGTCTGGTTTGATAAATTTTCGCAGGAAAAACTGGATGAAATGACAAAAAGAATTAATATTCATAAACTTACGTACAAAATAGACGCTGGGAAACGTAATACAGCAGGAAGTTTTCTGGAACATTTCAAAAAAATGTATGAGATAGACTGAAAAAGTTATATAAAGCAATTAAAATAATATTTTTTGTAATAATTTTTTTGAAAATCAAAAAGATATTAATAATATAGATTGATATAAAAAAATAATATTTTATAGTAATTAAGAATGGGGAAAAAATGAAAGTATTGGTATTGCATGGACATCTTAGTATGGGTGGAGAAGAGAGAGTTTTACTTAATGTTTTAAAAAATCTGGTGGAACTGGATTACGATGTTGATTTGCTTATAACTTGGAATCATGGGGAAAATAACTTATTTGAAAATGAAATTCCTGAAAAGGTGAATTATAAATTCCTATTTGATAATTATGATGGTAAAAGTAAGATTATCAAAGAAATTTATCGAATAAAGGCAAAGACAGTTTATTTGAAAAAAGTTGAAAAAATAATAAAAGAAAAAAAATATGATGTTATTATAGATTATTCTTCAAATTTATTGAAATATAATAATTTTGATATAAAAGTGCCTGTATTTGCATGGATTCATTTTTCACTTACTTTTGGGGAACAGCTAAGTACAGACAAAATAGAAAAATATAAAAAACAATATAAAAAATATGATAAAATACTGGCAATATGTGATACAATGAAAGATGAATTTGTAGAAATTCTAGGGATAGATAAAAACAAGGTGGAATTGGTTTATAATCCAATAAATCTTGAAATAATCAAGGAAAAAGCAGAAGATATAAACCCTGAGTATGAAAATTATTTAAAAGAGGATTATTTTTTACAGGTATCACGACTGACACAGCAAAAGCAGCCTGAGCATCTGGTTGACATTTATTACAAATTAAAGCAGCGGGGAATAAAGGAAAAACTTTATTTCATTGGAGATGGTGAAAAAGTAGAACTGATTAAGCAGAAAATCAAGGAATATAATTTGGAAAATGATGTAATTCTGCTTGGACAAATTGAAAATCCATATCCATTCTTTAAAAATGCAAAATTATTTGTGCATACGGGAAGATATGAGGGATTGCCGACTGTACTGCTGGAAAGCCTTGCTTTTGGAACGCCTGTCGTGGCTTATGACTGTCCTACAGGGCCAAAAGATATACTTGGGAAAAATAGTAAATATGGAGCGTTAATTCCATTAAATGATAAAGATACATTTGTGGAAAAAGTTTATGAATTAATGAACAATAACGAAAAATATGAAAATTATAAAAATCAGTCACTTATAAGGGCTAATGATTTTTCAATGGAAAGTAACAGGACAAAACTGAAGGAATTAATAGAAAATACAAATTTCTAAAATATAATATAAATAGCTATTTAAATAATGTAAAGAAAGGTTACACATGAGTATAGTAAATGGAATAAAATCCAAAATAATAATATGGCTGTTTGGTACTAAAAAGAGGCATAAAAATGTTGATTTAAAAAATATGGAAACGATACTTTTAAATCCTAAAGACTCTATTGGTGATACTTTAATGTCTTTTTGCTATGCAAGGCAATTAAAAAAAATATATCCTAATGTCAAATTAGGAATGGTAGTAACAAATAGAAATATGGAATTTACGAAATTATGTAATGAAAATGAAAAAATAATAGATACTGTCGTAAAACGGAATGATGTGCTTAAAAATCATAAAAAATGGGATATGCTGCTTGATTTTTTAAGTAAGGAAAATACAAAGCGGATGATTTGGAAAAAGGTGTTAAGTCCAAAAATTACAATGATTTTTGGAGAAAGTGACGAAGGGCATTATTATAATAGAAAAAATGTGAAAAATTATGATTTTGACTGTACTCCACCTATTGAAACCCACATTATAGATTATTTGATAAATTCTGAGTTTTCTAAATATTTTAAAATAGAAAAACAGAAACCGCATATCGAACTTTTGAAAAAAGATATTATTAAAATGGAAAAATTTTGGAAATCTGATTCTGAAAAATTGGAAAAAAAGACAAAAACAGTAAAAATTTTATTAATACCGCAAGGCAGTGATAGGGAAATGAAACCTAAAGAAATTGCTGATTTATTGAATAATATTGAAATCGAAAAAATAAAAAATGTGAAAATTATTATGGGTAAAACTAATGGAAGTGAAGAATACTATAAAAAACTGATGACTTATGTAAATAAGGATTTGAATATTGCCTTATCTGAAAAATTCGATATTAAGGAGTATGTCTTATTTATGGCGGCAGCTGATCTGGTAATCGGTGTCGATGGAGGAGGTGTTCACATAGCTTCTTCGCTAAATAAACCTCTTTTGAGCTTCTATGCAAACAACAAGTACAATTTATGCAGATGGTCACCTAAAACAACCGCTGACAGCCTGCAAGTAATTTCAAAAACCATCGGAAACCACAATCAGACATATAATTTTTCACTATCTGAACCAATAAAATGGTTAAATGACAAAATAGAAGAAGTATTAAAAAATTAACTACAATAAAGGATTATACGTTATCCACAAACTAACGTAAATAAACGTATCTATACAAGGAATAATAATATAATGAAAAAAATAAACTGGAAATTTTATAGGCCTTACAGGGATAGACTGGTTGATAAAAAAAATGAAATGTTAAGCCACATATTCGATAAAAGTAAAAAAAATATCAATTTAGTGCCTACAAAAATAAATCGAATTTTATTTTTAAGAACTGATGGAAAAATTGGAGATTTCATAATAAGTTCATTTATTTTTAGAGAAATAAAAAAGCATTATCCTAATATAAAAATAGATGTTGTTGCTGACAAATCTTTAGAAAATTTATTGAAATTAAATAAAAATATAGATAAATACTATATTCTTGACAGAAAGAAGATGCACGAATGGAGAAATATTGTAAAAATATTGAGAAAAAACAAATATGACGCTCTGTTTGATTCGACTGAAGGACTGAAATATAAGCAGGTTTACCTCTTGAACAGGGTAAATGCCACTGTTAATGTTGGATACAACAAGGACGATTATAAAATATATAATAAAAATATAAAACAGAATAACACTTTAAAAATGATTGAAATTTATAAACAGATGATGAAAAGTATAAATATTGAAATAGAAGATACGAAGTATGATGTTCCAGTTTCTGAAGAATCTGAAAAAAATGTAGCCAAATTTCTTGAAGAAAATAATGTGAAAGGGAAAATAATAGCATTAAACTTTTTTGGAGCTTCAAGAGGAAGGAAGATAAACGAGGAAAATGCACTTATTATAATAAGAAGGCTAGGAGAAATGTACAAGGATTATACAATTATAATTCTAGATTCGCCAAATGACAGGGAAACAATACATAATATCCTAAAAAGAACAGATAATAAAAATATTTTATTCTTTGAAAAATCCAGAACAATTCTGGATTCTATATCAATAATTAAGAGCTGTGATTTAGTAGTGTCGCTTGATACTTCAATTTTGCATATTGCTGAAGGGCTAAATAAAAAGGTAATGGCTTTTTACGGGCCTAAAATCAATAAAAATAAATGGCGGATAAAGGAAGAAAACAATATATTAATTGATTATTCTGAAAATCGAATTAATGATGTGGATTTTGAAAAAATGTTTGATGATTTATGCAATCAGATTGGCCTGCCTGTTACTAAAAAAATAAAAAATATGAAATAGGAGAAATGCTGATGAAATTATCGGTAGGAATAATAACTTTTAATGAGGAAAATAGAATCGGGAAAACTCTGGATTCAGTAAAGGGAATAGCTGATGAAATAATAGTTGTAGATAGTGAAAGCAGTGATAGAACCGTAGAAATCGCCCTTTCCAAAGGTGCAAAAGTTTTTTCTGAAAAATGGAAGGGCTACGGGCCACAAAAAAATTCCGTACTTGAAAAATGCAAAGGTGAATGGATTTTACTAATAGACGCTGATGAAGTAATTTCACCAAAACTGAAAGAAAAAATAAAATCCATTATAAACAGTGATAATCCATCAAGTGATGTCTACAAAATAAAATTAAGAAATATTGCATTCAGGAAAGAAATAAAATTCGGGGGCTGGGATGACTATGTAATTAGACTTTGGAAAAATGGAAAAGTTAAAATTAGTGATAGGGAAGTCCACGAGCAGTACCAGACTGAAAATAAAATAAGAAAAATAAATGAAATGATAATACATTATACATACGACAGCATCGAAGAATTTTTAGAAAAATTGAACCGGTATACTTCACAAAGTGCAAAAGAATATATAAAAAAAGAAAAAAATCCAAGTTTTATAAAAATATATTCCAAAATGCTGTTTAGGTTTATAAAGATGTATATTTTGCAATTGGGGTTTCTGGACGGTTACGAAGGCTATCTGCTCGCTAAATACAGCTCAATTTACACAATGACAAAATATACGAAATTACGTGAAGAATATTATAACAATCTGGGAAATGATACTTCCCTCGTCATTACCACATATAACTGGCCAAAGGCTCTGGAAGCCTGCCTAAACAGTGCATTAGATCAGACTGTAACTCCAAAGGAGATTATAATTGCCGATGATGGCTCAAAGCAGGAAACTATTAACTTGGTAAAAAGTTTTCAGCAAAGCTATCCAAATAATAATATTATTCACTCGTGGCAGGAGGACAAGGGATTTCGGGCTGGAATGTCTCGAAACAGGGCTATAAGCAAGGCGACTGGAAACTATATAATAATAATAGACGGCGATTTGATATTAAATAGGCATTTTGTTGAAGATCATATAAAAAATATGGAAAGAGGATGCTTTATTCAAGGCTCAAGGGTAATAACTTCGCCGATTGTTGCCCAAAAAATGATGGAAGGCAAAAAGATAAACCTTTTTACTAAAGGGCTTAAAAACAATATGAATATGGTGAGAAGCAAGCTCCTTTCTAAAATTTTTACAAAAGTGGATAAAAACTTACGTGGAATACGTTCCTGCAACATGTCGTTCTTCAAGGAGGACTTAATTAGGGTAAACGGCTTTGAAGAGGAAATAAAAGGCTGGGGAAGGGAAGACAGTGAACTTGCTGTAAGGCTGTTTAATATTGGCTGCAAAAAGAAAAAATTAAAATTTGAGGCTTTGACTTGCCATTTGTATCATAATGAAAACGACAGAAGCAGACTGAAAAAAAATGATGAATACTTGGCAAATGCGATAAAAAACAAAAAAACGAAAGCTAAGAAAGGGCTTGATAGATATGAAGGAAGTAACGCTGGTAATAACTAGCTGCGGAAGATTCGACTTGCTGGAGGAAACACTTGACAGTTTTTTTGAATACAATACTTATCCGATTAAAAAAATTATAATAACCGAGGACAGCACAGAAGGAAAAAAGTTGGAAAAGCTGATTTCCAAATACTACAGTAAAAATCAGAATTTTAGGCTTATAGTGAATGAAACACGGCTGGGGCAGTTAAAGTCCATCGACAAGGCTTATCGTGAAATTGATACCGAGTACATCTTTCACTGTGAGGATGACTGGAAATTTTTAAAAAAGGGATTTATTGAAAAATCAATGAAATTGCTTGAAGAAGATGAAAAAATTCTAGTTGTCGGCTTACGTGATAAAAAAGATTTTGCAGAAGATTTTTTCTATGATGAGGATTATATTTCCAAAACTGGCGAGAAATATTACAATGTGAAAGGGGAAATATTTACCTATAATCCAGCTTTGAGAAGAAAAAAGGATATGGATTTATTTGGGCTCCATGAAAAACTGGAAAACCAGCGATATGAGGAAGTATTGTCGAATTTTTACAAGGAGCGTGGATTTAAGACAATATTTTTTAAAGAACCATATGTAACTCATATTGGAAATAAACGACACGTTCACTTTAGTAAAAACAGGAAAAATACTGTACTTAGCTTTAAAATTGATAGACTAATTAAAAAAATACGAGCTAAAATTTTGAAAATCAAAGGAAAAATTTAATCATTTTTCAATAAATATTTTTTCAATTTTTAGTTGTTATTTTTTTATATTTCGTATAAAATATAGGTGTAAAAATTTGTAATAATTTTCTATTAAATTAAACGTAATAAATTAAGATTATTCTATTTAAACTTCTAATATTTTAACTTTATTCATACAATTCAAGTATTAGAATAGATAAATTAAGTAATATTTTTATATTTTTTTTAATAAAACAAGATAATTTTAGTAAAACAATAATAATTCCTAATGGAAAAGGAAGGAAAAAATGTTATATACATATTTATTTTTAGTAATAGTTCTGATATTTTTAATATTTATTATTTATAACAGGACTAGAAAAAATTTCGTTTTATGCCTTATGTATCACAGTGTTGACAGTGAGAAGGGGAAAGGTGGGATTTTTGTAGATGAATTTGAAAAGCATATAAAATGGATAAAAGATAAAAAAACTTTTAAAATGGAAGAATTAAAGGGGTTAAATTATACATTGCCACAAAATTCAATACTTATAACTTTTGATGATGGCTATAAAAATAATTACACTTTAGCTTTTCCAATTTTGAAAAAGTACAATATGAAGGCTACGATTTTTTTAAATACAAAATTCATTGAAAAAGACGAGGCTTATCTCAATTGGGATGAAATTAGGGAAATGTATGAAAGTGGACTTATTGATTTTCAGCTTCATACACATTCACATCAATTAACAATAAAGGATATTGATGTGCTTGCTTTTTATGATAATGAAAGTTCGCCATATTTTAAAAGGGAAAGTTATAATTTATTTTTTGAAGGAAATTATGATGAAAAAAAAGATATGGAAAAATTAAATGGACTTCCTGTTTTTAAATTAAGAAGTAAAATTTCAATTCCTGGATACAAACCTAAAAAGGATTTCGTCAAAAAATATGAAAATATTGCAGAACTTCAAAAAAATAATAAATCAGAAAAAGAAAAAATAGAATTTTTGAATAAATTATTTAAAGAAAAACAAAATGAATTTTTTAACAAAATCAGTGAGGAAGATTTTGGAAAAATTGTAGAATTTGAAATTTTGGAAAACAAAAAGATTATTGAAGAAAAACTGGGGAAAACTCCAGATTGTCTGGCTTATCCTTGGGGACACCGATACAAAGGGAACCGTGAAGATATAAGAAAACTAGGTGTCGATGTGTTTATTACTACTAGAAAAGGCGCAAATTCCTTAAAACTTAATAAAAATTGGATTTACCGTGTAAGCGGAGATGACTTTGAAAGTTTTGATGAGTTTAAGAGGGAATTGACTGATGGTAGCGGTGCATATTACAGAAAATTACGAAATATTTTTGTAAAAAAACATTAATCTGAAAATAAATAAAAAATGATTTAAAATTTTTTCAAGTCTAAAAAGATTGAACTAACTTAAAGAATAATAAATCATAACTTGGCGTAAAATGTAAGTTCACTTTTAAAATAATTTTACATACAAGTAAAGAACGAAAGGCAAATTAAACATATGAAAAATATAAAATTAGATTTTGGAGGAATTCAAAAACTGAAAAAATATATAAAAAAATACTATATATTAATTATACTGAATATTCTGTTGGCAACAATGTCATCTCTTGTTTCATCCGCTCCAATAATGCTTATACAAAGGCTGTTTGACAAGGGGATTGCAGGAAAAAATGAAAAGGATATTCTTTATGCGGCTGGAGCAATGATAATGCTCGCTATAATTGGTGCGATACTGATGTACTGGAATACTATTTTTTCAACGGTAATATCGTCATCTATTTATAAAGATATTGTTACTGATATTTACAATAAAATACAAACTTTGGATATGGAATATTTTGCAGGGAAAAAAATAGGCGATATGATGACACGGGTAATGACAGATCCCAGCAATATAAATTCCATTATACTGGAAGTTTTCAATATGATACCCGAAGTTATAAAAGTAATAGTCTGTATGGGTATAGCATTTTACGTAGATTTTGACTTGACACTTGGGGTAATGATTGTAACTCCAATTTTAATAGTAACCGTCAGAAGATATGCAAAAAAACTGAAACGTTCCGGTAAGGACAGACAGGAAGCAATCGACAGCTTAAATTCAAAATTACAGGAAACATTGGCTGGAATACGGATTATAAGGGCATTTGCAACAGAAAAGTCTGAAATAAAGGATTTTAACAAAAAAAATATAAATCTAAAGAGAATTGCTATCAGAACCGCCCGATATAATGCAAAAGCCAATTCAATAATGGAAGCCTTGAATTATATAATTGTAGCACTGCTGTTATTGTTTGGAGGTTATCGTGTTTTAAGGGCTCATAACTTTACTGCAGGAGATTTTATCACAATAGTAGGTGCAATTTCATCAATGTATACACCTGCAAGACGTGCCATAACCAGATTTAACGCAATAAGTGTAAATTTATCCTCAATTACAAGGGTTTCTGAAATTCTGGAAGAAGTTCCGTCTATCATAAATCATCCAAATTGTGTAAAATTTGAAAACTTTTCAAATGACATAAATTTTGGAAATGTTGATTTTAAATATAAGGATAATCCCGAAAGAATATTAAAAGATATTAATTTAAATGTCAAAAAGGGAGAAACGGTTGCATTTGTTGGAAATTCCGGTGGCGGAAAATCCACACTTGTGAATTTGATACCAAGGTTCTTTGATGTATCACGTGGTTCATTAAAAATCGACGGAACTGATATTCGGGATTACGATATTAAAAGTTTAAGAAAGGGGATAGGTATTGTACCACAGGAAACATTTCTATTTTCAGGAACAATACTTACTAATATTAGATATAGCCGTCAAGACGCTACCTTTGAAGAAGTTGTTGAAGCCGCAAAGCAAGCTAATGCACATGAATTTATCCAAAACCTTCCTGATGGATATGACACAGAAATCGGGGAACGTGGTGTAAAATTATCTGGTGGACAAAAACAAAGAATTGCAATTGCACGTGCAATCTTAGAAAATCCTCAAATATTAATTTTGGATGAAGCTACATCAGCTCTTGATAACGAGTCTGAAAAGCTGGTTCAGGACGCACTTGAAAAACTTATGAAAGGAAAAACTACATTTGTTATCGCTCATAGGTTGACAACAATCGAAAATAGTAATAAAATAGTAGTAATACAGAAAGGTGAAATAAAAGAAATAGGAAGTCATAATGAATTATTAAGTAAAGACGGAATTTACAAAGCATTATATAATAAAAACTTTGATATATCTAATAAAAGTTAATAAAAAAACGGCGATTAGTATATTTAAATTATATTTTGCTAAAAGAATTAAAAAAGAAGGAGAAGAAAGATGAAACAGATTAAAGGAATTATCTTATTTTTAATGTCAATTGTATTAGTAGCATTTGGAAGCCAAGATTCAAGAAGTTCTAAAAATTTAGTAAAACAGCTTGAAGATGAAACTAAAAAAGTAGGAGATAGAATAAAAGACGTAAAAGAAGAAAAAGCTGCAAAAGTTGAAACTAAAAAAGCCGAGCAAAAACAAACTACACAGCAACCTGTACAACAAAAACAAACAGTTGTCGCAACAACTCCTGCACAGCCTCAACCAGCCACACAACAACCAGCAGCAGTACCGGCAACCCCTGCACAATCTGCACAAGTAACAGCAGATCCGGCAAATCCAACATTTGCACTTAATGAAACTGACAAGGCAAATGGTAAAAAAGAAAACAGAAGAAGCAGAAGAAATGGCAAAAATGGTTTCAAATCACCAAGACATAGCCGTCTAAAAGATAATTCTTCATCTGCTGGACATGAAAAACCATCCAAATCACAAGATTCTGCTCCAAAATCATCAGGAAGCACAAGTTCTGGTGCAGGTAGCAGTTCAGGATCGTCTTCATCAGGTGGTGGAGATTCAAGTTCATCAGAATAATTTTATAATAAAATCAGTTTAAAACCAAACTCAAAAATTATAATTATTCTACAAAATTAGACAAAACACAAAATACAGATAAGAAAGGTAGTGAAATTTTAATATGTTTAGACGTAAGAGTAGAGAATTACAGGAAAATATAACAAAAACAAATATAGATATTTTAATATCCCTAATTCCGATGTTGCTTGTAGCATTTTTTGTTTATGAAGTAACACCCGTTTTAGTGATTTTATCATCAGTAGTCGCATCAGAAGCGTCAGAAATGATATTTTCATTTTTAGTACAGAAGAATAGTGATACTGTAAAGGATTTTTCAGGAATTACAATAGGAGCCTTGACAGGATTTGTACTTGCCCCATTTACACCACTTTATGTGGCAGCATTTGCAGGGGCAATGGCAACACTATTTGGAAAAATCATATATAGAGGGACTGATAAGAAAATTTTTAATCCAGTAATTTTAGGAAAATTATTTGTATTTACATTTTTTCCAGCTGTACTTGCACCAGAATCGGCAGCTTGGACTGATGCAGAAGGAATGAGAGTTGTCAGTGACAATATTTCAGGATTAGCTTCATTAGTTTTAATAAATAAAGGGATAATCGGAGAGCTTTCAATAGCTGCAATGGTTATTGGGGCAATCTATTTAATTTATAGAACAAAAATGACTTGGCACATACCAGTATCGTTCTTTGTTACTATTTTCTTTGGGTATTATATTACTTCGAGTCATAATGTAAGTGTATCAACTACTCTTGGAGAAATTATCTTTATGGGTATTTTCGTTCTGACAGACAGTTTCACTACCCCTCAACATGGACTTGGAAAAATATTTTTTGGGTTTTTGGCTGGACTTTCCACAATCATATTTTGGTTCCTAGGGATTCAAACTGAAGCAATTATTTATTCAGTATTAATTTTAAATCCCTTCACAAGGCCAATAAATACAATATTCAAACCAAATGTTTTTGGTGATGAAGCAGTTTCGTTTGCAGAAATTATACAGGGGCTTGGTTTCGCCATTATTATAGTTTTACTTGCTTTTGCTGTTTCATATTTACATAAGTTTGGATTTGTGCCATATATTGTTTATATTTATGTTGTATACGGAATATGGCGATTATATAACAACAGATAAAAATAGGGAAGGCTTTTTATGAACTTTAATTTAAGTTTTTTAAATAAAATAGAAAAATTAAAAGATAAAAAAATAGATATTTTACAATCTGAAAATAATTTTTACCGCGGTGCAATTCCGTGGTTTTTATTATGTTCGGAAAAGAAAAAGATAATTTATATTTCCACATCCAATAGAAATTTGGAAAATTATCATGCAATGCTGGAAAATTACTATGAAATGTCAGAAAAACAAAAGGATATTTTAATGGAAAAATCTAAAACTGGCAAAAAAAATAGTAAAGAGAATATAAATAAGCTGGAAGATAAAAAAATAATTGATATTTTTGAAAACATCTCACAAAATAAGGAAGATATTACAGGAATAAATATAAGACTGCTGGATATTTTAAAAAATCAGGAAAAATTTATTTTATTTGTAAATTTACAGATTACTTTAGATATATTTTTTGAAAAAGTTAAGTTTTTTTCCTTTAAAACTGGGAAAGAATACAGTTTTTCAAAAATTGTGGAATTTCTTGTGGAAAATGGGTATGAAAATTCATATTTGATTGAAAAAAAAGGGCAATATAGCAGACGTGGAGACATTCTCGATATTTTCCCGCCAGATTTGGAAAATCCTGTCAGACTGGAATTTTTTGGGGATGAACTGGAAAGTATAAGAATTTTTGACATTGATAGCCAGATTTCTGTGGAAAAGATGGAAGAAATAAAAGTTTTTGGAAATTTACTTTCTGGAAATAATTATGAACTTATTGAGTTGATTGATGAATTAAGAGCGGAAGATGTAACAATTGTTATTGAAAATGAGGAATTGCTGGACTATAAAATGGAAGAGTTTATCCTGCTGGATAGAAGCCGTGAGGAAACTTATCGAAAAAGGTATGAAAATCTGAAGAAAAAAAGTATTTTCGTGCAGACTAAAAATTTCTCACAGGAGCAGATTGAAACTTTTAGGGATAAAAATAGGCTTGAGAAATTGTCAAAAATTGAAGATGTTTATATTTTTACAAATAGTTACGAAAAGAAAATGGCTGAATTTGGACAAATTCTAACTGAAAAGAAAAACAATCTGGCAATTGAAAAATATGAGCTGTTTGAAGGATTTATCTTTAATGACGATTCAGAAAATCTAGATAATAAAAATAGAAAAAATAATTTTATTGTGTTGACAGACAGGGAGCTTGACGGATATATTTACGAGCGGAAGAAAAAAACGACAAAAGCAATAAAATATAAAAAAATCAATCAGATAATTGAAGGTGATTATGTAATTCATGTTCAATACGGTGTTGGAATTTACAAAGGGATTCAGACAATGGATGAGCGGGATTATTTGAAAATTAAATATGCCGATGAGGATATTTTGTATATTCCTGTAGAAAAACTTGATAGATTGGAAAAATATGTGTCAAATGATACAGAGCCACAGTTATTCAGGCTGGGGACACGTGGATTCAAGCGGAAAAGGAAGAAAATTGAAGAGGATATTCAGAAATTTGCGGCGGAACTTATCAAAATACAGGCAAGACGGCAAAGCCAGAACGGTTTTGTCTATCAGAAGGATACTGTGTGGCAGGAGGAATTTGAAGCGAATTTTCCATTTGAGGAAACCGAGGATCAGAAAAATGCAATAAATGACGTGAAAAAGGATATGGAAAGTCCACAAATAATGGACAGGATTGTCTGTGGAGATGTTGGATACGGGAAAACGGAAGTTGCGATGAGAGCCGCATTTAAAGCGATTGACAATGGAAAGCAAGTTGTTATGGTGGCTCCGACTACGGTGCTTGCAGAACAGCATTTTGAACGGTTTAAAAGAAGATTTGAAAATTATCCGATTACGATTGAGAATTTATCACGGCTTACGAAAAGTAAATCCAAGGACATTTTAAAAAATCTGAAAAGTGGAATCATTGACTTGGTTATTGGAACTCACAGGCTTTTGAGCGATGATGTGCAGTTTAAGAACCTAGGGCTTTTAATTATTGATGAAGAGCAGAAATTTGGGGTTAAAGCTAAAGAGAAATTAAAATCTCAAAGAGAAAAACTGGATGTGCTGACATTAACTGCGACTCCGATTCCACGTACTCTAAACCTTGCGATGCTTGGAATCCGTGAAATTTCCATAATTGACACTCCTCCAACGAACAGGCTTCCTATTATAACAGAAGTGATGGATTGGAACGAGGAAACGATAAAAATGGCGATTTTGCGTGAATTGTCACGTGATGGACAAGTCTTTTATATTTACAACGATGTAAAAAATATGAAGGAAAAATTGAAGGAACTGAAGGAAATGCTTCCAGACTTTGTAAAAATTGAATTTATAAACGGACAGCTTCCGCCAAAGGAAATTAAAGATAAATTACTACGTTTTGAAAATGGGCAGTTTGATATTCTAATTGCTTCAACAATCATTGAAAATGGAATTGACGTGGGAAATGCCAATACCATCCTGATTGAAAACTTTACTGGCTTGGGATTATCTCAAGTTTACCAGCTAAAAGGGCGTGTAGGACGTAGCAACAGACAAGGCTACTGTTATTTATTAAAAACAAGAAATATTACAAAGCAGGGGCGACAGAAGGAAGAAAGCATGCTAAAGGTGGAAGGTATAAAATCAGGCGGTTTTCAAATTTCGATGGAAGACTTGAAAATACGTGGTGCTGGCGAAATTTTGGGAGATAAGCAGCACGGAACGATTGAAACTTTTGGATATGATTTATATATAAAAATGCTAAATGAGGAAATTCGTAAGCAGAAGGGCGAGTTTATCGAAAAAATTGAAAATGTGGAAATTATTCTGGATGAAAGAGGATTTATTCCAGAAACATATATTGAAAAGGATGAGAGGCTAAATATCTATAAACGTTTTGCAATGCTGGAAACAGATAGCGAATTAACTGGTTTGCTTGATGAAATTAGAGATAGATTTGGGAAAATTCCAGAACAGATGAAAAAATTTATTTTAAGCATTAAATTAAAATTATTTGCTGAAAAATACAAAATTCAGAGAATTTTTGAAACAAGAAATCATTTTGAACTGTACTTTTTGGAAAATGCACAGAAAGAGCAGGCAGAATTAAATAAAAAAATTGAAATGAGAAAAATTGTAAAGATTGTTGAGGCAGTAAGTCCGAAGGGGAAAAATAAAAAAGAGGATGTAATTGAAAATTTAGTTGTAATGAAGGTAAAAAAAGGAGATTTTTTAAAAATTATTATTAATCAAAATTAACTCGTTTAAAAAGTAACATTTGGAACAGTGGAAAAATAGGAAAAAGTGTGGTAAAATTTAATAAAGATTTTTAATTATTGAGGATTAAGAAATAATAAAAAATAGAAAAGGAGAATCGCCTATGAAAAGAGTATTATTATTTTTGACAATATTTGGAATGTTGTTATCAACAGTTGGATTTTCAGCGGAAACTACCACGTTGAAAATGGAAAAAATAAAATATCCTAAAGGTATTAGAAATGTAACATCCGTAACAGAAGTGTTCGGAACAGGACAGCAGGTTACACATATCATTGTGGAATTTAATGAAAAAGTTATAAATTCCCAGCTGACTAAAAATACTTTTACAGTGGCTGGAAGAAATGTAGAAAACATTTATTCAAACACACGTCCAGAAAAAACTAATATTGTAAAAGATGGAAAATATGTAATTATTGAATTAAATCCTAAAGATACCGGGGCTTCTCTTCGTATCGAAGGAGGGCAGGGGGCTGGATTCCAAATGAAAAAAGCCACATCAAGCATTACACAAAAGGAAGATATTTTATTTGCAAATGGTAAAAAATTGGAAAAAAGCATTGCTATACTTGAAAATAACAAAACAAAAAATTTAGTTGTAGAAAATTTTAAACAATTTGAATATAAAGATCCAAAAACAGGGACAGTTGTAAAATACAATTTGTATACTCCAAAAAATTATGACAGAAATAAAAAATATCCACTTGTGCTGTTTATGCATGATATGGGTGTCTTGAGTGAAGATACAAAAGCCACTTTGCTACAGGGAAATGGTGCGGTTTCATTTGCGACTCCTGAAGAACAGGCAAAACACGAAGCATTTGTACTGGCTCCACAATACTCAAGACAAGTAGTAAATGATAACGGAGATATTACAAGCGATCTGGATGCAACAGTCAATCTTATAAAAGATCATCTGCTTTCAAGATACAGCATTGACGAAAAAAGATTATATGCAACAGGACAGTCTATGGGCGGAATGATGGCAATTGTCATGAACTTTAAATACCCAGATTTATTTGCTGCTTCATATCTGGTAGCCTGCCAGTGGAATGAAAAGGAAGTTGCCCCTATGGCAAAGAATAATCTCTGGATTATGGTTTCAACTGGAGATGCAAAGG
Source organism: Leptotrichia trevisanii DSM 22070 (assembly GCF_000482505.1). NCBI lineage: Bacteria > Fusobacteriati > Fusobacteriota > Fusobacteriia > Fusobacteriales > Leptotrichiaceae > Leptotrichia > Leptotrichia trevisanii. The sequence continues at coordinate 123,911 of NZ_AXVL01000005.1, read as the reverse complement.
CTTATCCAGGAATGAACACTATTACAAGTGAACTTATTAAAAGAGGGGCGGTTGTAGCAAGGGATAGCTGGAGAGCAGATTACACGAATGAGCAATTTCTGGAAGGTGCAAGAAAAGTTATTGCCCAAAAATCAAATATTAAATATACAACACTTGAAAAAGGAACAAATCCATATTTAACAAAAGACGCTAATCCCGGCTCAGAACACGCAGGAACTTGGAAGGTTGCTTACAGCATTTCAGGAATAAAAGACTGGATGTTTTCACAAACAAAACAATAAACAGCGTTGAAAAATTTTACGTAAAAAATAAAATATAAAAAAATTATAATAAAAAATAGAAAAGAGGTAAAAATGAAAGAAATAAATGAATCATTAAAAAATGAAAATTTGACACAAAAAGAATATTTTATAAAATCCTTTGCAGTTTTAAAGGAAATGTTTAGTAAAGACAGAAAATATTTGCCTTCAATCATAGCATTATTTGCACTTAGCGGCTATACAATGTTTAATTCATTCGAGGCTATGATAAGAGCTTCTGTCGCTAAACAGCCTTTCCCTAAATTACCGTTATCTGCTATGTTAATCAATCTTTTAATCGTAATTGTGATAGAGTATGCCTTGAATTTATTCCAAAATGATGTTATCACCAGAATTGATGAAAAAAATGAACTGACAAGAAAAGACATATTGTCAAGATCCATAATTTTAGCTATAATTATGACATTTATAAGTAATTTTATAAAACCTTTAGGAATAGTAGGTATCGGAGTTTTGTTTGCACTTGCATATTTTGCAGCATTTTTCAGACAAATATATCTATCAAGAAATGTAAGCCTAACAACTGCATTTGAAAAAAATACAGCACTATTAGAAGGCAATAGAGTAAAAATAATTTTACCTTTATTTTTAATAAATGTAATCTCAGCCATTGTATCAGCCGTTTTAACAACTGCTGCTTCAATAATTGTATTAAAATCGCCAAATTCAGCTATGATAGTAATAATTATTCTTATTATTTCCAGAATTTTAATTGGAATATTTGAAATTTATAAAAAAACTCTGGCAAGTGTGATTTTCTTGAATGTAGAAAATAATAAATAATTAAATTTTTAAATGGAAATTTAGAAAGGAGATATTTTGACTTTTAGTTATTTTAGCCCTATTCATATAGAAACTTTTATTGTATCTATTTTATTTTGCGTATTTTTATTTTATATTCCTAAATTTTTTAAAAATATGGATATAAATAAATATTCAACTTTTTTGGGGTATTTTTTGCTCATATTTAAATTAGTTGATTCAATTTACAGGTTAATGTATCAAAATGAACCTATAACCAACGTTACACCTGTCCATCTTTGCAATTTCGCAGCAATTTTCGCAGGACTGTATCTGATTTTTAAAACGAAATTTTTGTATAATGCCGTATATTATTTGACTTTTGGCCCGATATTAGCGTTAATTTTGCCGGGAATAATATATTATCATGATAATTATTATGTCTATCTTTTTATGATAATGCATGCACTTATTGTTTTTACAACCTTTTTTGGATATGAGTATTTGGATGACAAGCCAACACAAAAAGGATTTTTTCAGTCAGTAATTACGTTGCTTCTGATATTTCTTTACGCATTCATTTATAACTCGGTATTCAAAGAGATAAATGCAATGTTTTTAAAAAGTCATATTATTTCACAAGTGAAATTTATAAATCCAATTTGGCTATATGATATTGTCTTGATACTGACAATGATATTTTTGCAATTTGTACTGTATTTACCAGTTATGAAAAGAAACAAAAAGGATAAAGCTGTTTTGGAAAAGTTAAGTAATACGAATTGATTTTAAAATATAAAAAAAAGTACACCACTGATATTAGTATTAATGTATATATATTTTAGTATTTTTAGGTGTACTTTTAATTTACGAATTTTTTACTCTGCTTCAGCCTGAGCTGCACTTTCCTGTTCAAATTTTTCTAAAATAACTTGTGTTATTTCAGCTCTTAATTCAGGTTTTATTGGATGAACAATATCCTTAAATTCTCCATTTGGCATTCTTCTTGAAGGCATTGCCACAAAAAGTCCGTTTTGTCCATCAATTATCTTTAACCCGTGAATAACAAAACTTTCGTCAAATGTTATGTCGGCATACGCCCGTAACCTTTCGTTGTTTTCCGTCTGTTTTCCAATTCTAATACGAATATCAGTAACTTTCATAAGTCTTCTCCTTATTTTGTAATTTATATCTTCCGATATAATTATACCCTATTTGTTAAAAAAAACAAGAGAAAACATCAATAAAAATACAATATTTACTGTTATTTATCGTGATTTTAAGTAGATTTTTTTTATATAAATTAAAATTATTCAATTATTTGGATATATTCATCAATAAATTCCTTTTTCAGACTTTCAGGCGGTAAATCCAGTACTTTTACCTTTATATTTTTATTAAAATATTTTATTTCAAAAATATCGCCTTTTTTTACATCATAGGAAGATTTCTTTACATCTCCGTTTACGACGATATTTCCATTGTCAGCCAGCTCCTTTGCCACTGTTCTTCTTTTTATAATTCTTGTTACTTTTAAAAATTTATCTAAACGCATTTTTTTCCTCGATTTTTATTATTTTATATCTTTCATTCCTTCATACCAGGCTGTATTTGTTTCCACAAATCCAACATTTGGGTTTTCTTTTAAGAAAAGTCCTCTTATTTTACTTTTCTTGTCACTGAAAATATGTGGATTGTCAGTTGTTGATTTAGCTAAAAGCGCCTTTTTGATTTTTTCCTGATCCTCTTTTGCTAAAGTTTTTGTATTAAATACTATTGGCCCATTGTAAACAGGTATTGATTTTATAACTGTAAAACTTTTTCCTGCATAATCCCCAAATGGTGCGACTGCCCCTTTTCTCACTTTATATGTAGCTCCTGAATTAAAGTCCTTTCCAGCAGTCAGCTCATAAATTGTAAATGATTTTGGGATAGCAAATGTTGCAACGTCAACATCCCCTTTAAATAATAAAACTTGTGCTCCAGGATGTGAATTTCCAAACATAACTTTTGAAAATACTTTATTTCCAAGCACTTCATCTGTACTTTTCAATCCAAACTCTTTTACAATGTAATTAGCAGGTATTTTAAATCCTGATGTAGAGCTGTTTGTAACAAATCCTATAGACTTACCTTTTAACTTTTTCAAGTCAAACCCATCTCCAGAACGGTACTGATTGGCATCTTCTGCTCTAACTGCAATAAAACTGTAATAACGTGCATCTTCTAACGTTCCGCTTTCTCCAGCATTTGTAAGCACTGCTTCAATATCTTTCGTTCTCTGTCTGGCATTCAAATACGCCTCAGCTCCGATATACGCAATCTGTGACTGTCCAGAAATAATATTCTCAACTGTAATATTATAATCTGTAGTTGTAACAATTTCAACCTTTTTCCCAGTTGCTTCTTGTACAACCCGTGCAAACTCTTCCCTTGATTTTTTCAACGAATCATTGGTTTCATTAGGTAAAAATACAATTTTAATTGTATCATTCTTTTTACCACAACTAATTGCAAATAACAAAATTGCCAGCAATAACAAACTTCTTAAAATATTTTTTCTCATAATACCTCCTAAATAGTATAAATAAATCTGCCTTATTATAGCATTTGTTATTTGCATAGTCAATTCTATATTTTTTGTGGTATACTTATAATAGATAAATTAAAAAAACTAAATAAAGAACTACAATTTTTAGGAGGTTTTCATGAAAAAAAATAAATGGAAAAAATTATTAATTTTAAGTATTGCACTTTTAGTCTTGACAGCCTGCTTCAATAAAAAAGAAGATATAGACAAAAAGGAAGACAAGAAAAAAGAATCAGAAAAACAGCTTTCAGAAGAGGAACTCCAAAAAGGGAAAGGCGTTAACGGGGATTTGCCTGATATTGTGTACACATATGAGGGAATAGTAGATGCGGCACCTGGAATCTACCAGTTTCCTGATACTTATGAAGAAAATATAGTAAAAAAATCAGATATCTGGAGAGAAAATGTTCAGAATGAACTGAAAAAAATTAAACCTGCCTTAGGTGAAGATGCTTCTGATGAAGAAGTTGAACGTCTCTTCAAGAAATTTTTATACATAGCCGGCTATGATTATGAGCCGATTGAAACTCTTGACAGATTTTCATATGTCATCTTCAAGGATGACATGGTAAATCCTTTTACAAAACAAAAAATTGAAGAAAATATGAATGTCAATCTTGAAATCATTTTAGATGCCAGCGGTTCAATGAAACAGAAAATAGGCGATAAAACAATGATGGAAATTGCAAAGGAATCTATAGAGAAAGTTATTTCCGAAATGCCTGCAAACACAAAAGTAGGACTGAGGGTTTTCGGCCATAAGGGAGATAATACGGCAAGTAAAAAACAGGAATCATGTTCCGCCAACGAACTGATTTCACCGATTGAAACTTTAAATAAGGATAAGCTGAAAAGCTCTTTAGCTCCAATTCAGCCTACAGGATGGACTTCCATAGCAAAATCGATTGAAAACGGAACAAATGACTTGAAAGCATTAAAAGGCGAAAAGACATTGAATATCCTGTATATCATTACTGACGGAATCGAAACATGCGACGGTAATCCTGTTGAAACAGCGAAAAAATTTAAAAATGAAAATACAGATATAGTTTTAGGAATAATAGGGTTCAATGTGGATGCCAATCAGAATAAAGTGCTGAAAGAAATTGCAAATGCCGCAAACGGTTATTATTCTTCAGCAAATGATGCCGCTAAATTGACAGAAGAACTGCAAAGAATACATGAAATAGCTTTTTCTGACTATAAATGGGAACCTTTAAATGACTATATGATAAACAGAATAATAGCATCTCATAATTTGACACTGTCAATGAACAAATTTCTTATAGAAAGATCTCTGGGAGAAAAAAATAATATGAGCTCTCTTATAATGTATGGGTCAAAAAGTTATTCAAATGATTCTAAATTTGCAGGATTATATGAATTTAACGGAAAAATATCTAAAAAACTTAAAGCGCTCAGCGAAGAGAGAAGAGAGAAAATAAAGGCACTGTATAAAACTGAATTTGAAAAAATTGAAAAACAGTCGCAAGACTATATAGCACAGATTAAAGCTAGAAAAGGAGCAACAGTGGCATATATTCCAACAACAAGCAGAAAAAATCCTATGAGCAAATATTGGAACGGACATGGTGGAAAAGGTGGTACGATTAAAGATGCTAAAAAAGATAATGAAGAGTTAAGAAAAAAACAATAATAAAAGAGGCCTATGCCTCTTTTTTAATTTACTAATATCCCAAAATTTAGACTACTTTTAAACTATATTGATTTTACAATTTTTTAACAAAAATCTAAAAAAAATTATGAAGAATAAACTATCTTTTCAAAAACTTCCCCAACTGAAAAACTCCTAACTTCAGGCTTTCGATTATCTGTTTTTTCCATCAAAATCTGAAGCTCCCCATTTTCATCAATATTCTGAGCAACTCCTGAAATAACTTCATTGCCAAATTTTAATTCAATTTTTTTACCTTTCAAATAATTTATCTGATTAATTTCCTTTAAAATATCCTTCCAGAATCCATTTTCTAAATTTTCACACAATGTTTGAAATTCTAAAACAATATTTTTTATAACTTCATCAATTTCATATTTTTTATTTCTTATTTGAGTCAATGAAATGGCTTTACTTTTTAAGTTTTCTGGCAACATATTATTTACATTTATCCCAATTCCCGTAATATAAACATCTTCAGTTTTTTCTATTAGAATACCACATAATTTCATATTTTCCACATAAACATCATTAGTCCATTTGAATTTATATTCCAAATTTTCAATTTCCTTCAAACCGTTTACTGTTGCAAGTCCAGCAATCAACGGCAATTTCAAATAATCCTCAATTTCCCAGTTGTCTCTTTCCTTCAAAAAAAAGCTGAAAATAGCCATTCCATCCATAGAAACCCAGTCGTTCTGTCTACGTGCCTTCCCATGTGTCTGTGTTCTGGCAGAAATAACATCAAATTCCTCATAACTTTTATGATTTTTTCGTAAATATTCATTTGTTGAATCAATTTCGTTAAACTTATACAGTCTTATATTTTTTTTCATTTTGCCTTCCTTTCATTATTATTATCTTATTTTACGTCAGTTAATTATAAAAATCAATATATTTTGGATAAAAGTTTTTTACTCTGTCCATTTAATTTTTAATTATTGAAATAAAAAATAGAATATGTTAGAATAAAAATCAGATTGATAATTTAAAGTTTGTGTAACATAGCTATAAACTATGAACTTCGCTTTAAATAATTTTACTATGAAAAGAATAAAAAATAAAGGAAAAATGATAAAAATGCAGGAAAATAAAAATTTAAATATAGATAATGAAAAAAAATTTTTTTACAAAACTTATGAATATAAAAGCAAGAAGGCTTTGAAGATTTTTTTTGGATTTACACGGGAAAAGGGAAAAAATTCCTTTGAGATTGCAAAGTATCTGGAAAAGGATTTTCCAGAATTGAATTTTATGAAAATTACAGAATATAAGGTTATAAAATATACACCTTTACATATAAAGATAGAAACTGTTTCGGAAAATATAAATAAAACGTTTAAAGGGGATTTTATATCTTATTATAATTATTTAGTTGAAAAGGATGATTTTGAGCTTGCATATAAAACAGTTGATTTGTGGTTAGATTTTGAAACAAAGTTTTTTGAAAAGGGATATTATCATATGGACTTTAGTTTAGGTAATTTTTTTATAGATAGGAATAGCGGTAAAATTGCCTTTATTGATTTTGACGATATTGTGAGAAAGCCGCCTTTTTTTAGAAAACGTCTTTTTTTAACAAAGTCTATCAGAAGTTTTGAAGGTTCAATGAAATTTTTTTTATCGGTAAAAAACTTTTCAAGAGAAGAGAATCAGAAGATTATTGATAAGCTGGAGGAAATTAAGAAAAAATATGGTGTTGCTTCGAGAGAAAAAGATTTGAAGCAGACTGAAAAAATTTTGAACAGATAAATTTTAAGTCCATTTAATAAACAAAAAAACTCTAAATTGAACTAACTATACACCAGTTTTCTTTAGAGTTTTTTATTTATTTAAATTTATTCCAAATTTAGCTTATTTTTTAACAAATAATTTACCACAAAAAATAAGATAACTGAAAATACTATACTTGTGAAAAGCATTCCCAGATTAGTATTAAATACATTTTCAAATGTTCTTAAAACTTCCCATTCTGAATTATCATAATTACCATAATTTTTATCAAAAATATATGTAAAAGTTAATATAACTTGTTTTATTAAACCTATAATCCCTCCAAGAATTATATATGCTCCAATTCCAGTCAAAATTCTGTAAGACTTTACCATATTTGCAATACTTACACAAAGAAATAAAAATAATATTTTTTCAATTGTCATAACTAGCATTGAAATAATACCGATAATCAGAGCTGTCCCTACAGAATGACGTAAAAACATTTCTATTTCACGCAAAACTTCAGGCCTGAATATATTTGCCTTAAATATTCCCTCCACGGGAATAATAAACCAGAAAGTAAAAAATATTATAATCCCATTTACAACAAACCAGCTAAAAAATGTTAATAATTTTGCCAAAATTATTTCGTATGTTTCAATTGGAAGAGTATTTGTCAAATATCCCTCATTTCCATAAATAGAACGGTAATAACGGATTATTACCGCATAATAAGTCATCAAGATTATCCCAATAATTGCAATTACATAGCCAAAATACGACATAAACTGAAAAACACCTGTAGAAATTCTTACCCTGTCATCAATTTTCTCATTTAATAAAATGAACCAAAATACTCTTATAACAATTCCCATTACTCCCATTCCGATATAAAACGGTATTATCAGTTTGCTCACATCCATAAAATCATATTTGATTAATTTGCCTAGATTCTTCAATATTTAAACACCTCCCTAAAGTATTCGTCAACTGTTTTATTATGCTCACTTATTATACTTTTTACATCCTGATAAAGCAAAATTTCACCTTTACTTATGAAAATTGCTTCATCCAGCACCTTTTCCACATCCGCTATTAAATGTGTGGAAATAATAACTGCTGCTTCCCTGTTATAATTTTTTATAACAGTATTTAAAATATAATCCCTTGCCGCAGGATCGACTCCCGCTATTGGTTCATCCAATAGATACAACTTGGCACGTCTGCACATAACCAGTATTAACTGAACCTTTTCCTTCATCCCTTTTGAAAGCAGCTTAAACCTTCTTGTAATGTCAATTCCTAGATCCTTTAACATATTTTGTGCCTTTTCCAAGTCAAAATCATCATAAAAGTCTGCAAATAGCTGTAAAATCGCCTTTACTGTCTTAGAATTATCCAAATAATTTTTATCAGGCAAATATGCAACAATCTTTTTAGTTTCTACTCCTGGATTTTTTCCGTCTATAAAAATTTCTCCTTCAGTAGGTTTCAGAAGTCCATTTAACAGCTTTATAAAAGTTGTTTTTCCACTTCCATTTGGTCCTAATAATCCAATAATTTTACCAGTTTCTATTGATAAATTTACATTATTTAATGCATTATCAAAATCATAAGTTTTGGATAAATTAGTGCATTTTAAAATAACGTTACCCATTAAACCATTCCTTTCTTTTTTATTTAGTGTTATATTTATTCATTAACTTTGAAATTATCATATCATCTTTTATATCGTCAATCAAATTAAATATTTTCTCTCTTGAATCTTTCACAACTTCCTTTTCCTCAGGCGAAAATTTTCCTAGTACAAATCCCAGTGTTTCTTCCTTCGTCTTTGGTTTTCCAATTCCAAATTTTATTCGCACAAATTCATTTCCAACATGGGAAATAATGGATTTTATGCCATTGTGTCCCCCTGCACTTCCATTTTGCTTAATTTTCAGTTTTCCAAACTGCATATCCATATCGTCATAAATTACAAAAAGTTCCGTTTTCGGATCAATTTTAAAAAATCTGACAGCTTCTCCAACTGCTTCTCCACTCAAATTCATAAATGTAGTTGGCTTTTGGTAAAAAACTTTATCCCCTTTATAATTAGTCTGTACAAACAGCGACTTAAACTTTTCCCTTACATCATTTATATTATTTTCCTTCAAATATTCGTCAATAAATATAAAACCGATATTATGCCTTGTCAATTTATACTGTTCTCCAGGATTTCCCAGTCCCACTATTAATTTCATTAAATTTTTCTCCTTTTTCAATCTTTTTAATTGTCTTCATCCAATTTAGGAATTCTTTTCATTTCCTTTTTCAAAATGATTACCGATACAATAAATGCTACCAGATCCGCTATTGGAAAAGCGAACATAATTCCATCAACTCCCATAAAATACGGTAAAATTATAAGTAGCGGCAAAAGTGATATAATTTGTCTTACAAGTGACAAAAAAGCCCCTTGAAATGCCCTTCCAATTGATGTTAAAAACATTGTAATCGCACCTTGAATACCATTTAAAAATATGAAAAATAAAAATATTCTCATATATTTTGTTCCGTATTTAAAGTAAAGTTCGCTTCCACTTCCAAATACAGAAATTATCTGTACAGGGAAAATTTGGAATATCGCAAATGCTACTATTGAAATAACAAAAGCGGCTTTTAATGTCAAATTTAATATTTCACGGACTCTCGTATATTTCCTTGCTCCATAGTTGTATCCTGCAATAGGCTGTGCTCCCTGTGTCAGTCCCAATACAATCGCTATAAATATAACATTTATTTTCATAACAATTCCAGCAACAGCAATTGGAATTTCACTTCCATAAATGGATTTTGCCCCGTATATCTTTAGCAGATTATTTGTTACAATTTGAATAACTAAAGCAGAACATTGAAAAATAAAAGGCGATGTCCCTAATGCAAATAAAATCCCTATTTCTCGTATTCTTATCTTAAAATCCCTTAACTCAAATTTCACGCTTTTAAATCTGAAAAAATACAAAGCTAGCATAACTGCTGATACAAACTGCCCAATTACAGTTGCCCAAGCCGCACCATCCATCCCCATATCAAATCCAAACATAAATAACGGATCTAATATAGTATTTACAAGCGATCCAACAACTATCGCAAGCATCGAATAAAAGGCATTTCCATCAGCTCTTACCAAAGGGTTTGCCCCTATTGAAAATAATAAAAATGGTATCCCTAAAGATGTAATCCGAGTATATTCAATAGCATAGTCAAAAATCTGATTTGTCGCACCGAATGCTGTTAACATAGGCTTTAAAAATATATTAATCAATATGCATAATATAATTCCACCTAAAAGAAGCATCGTTACTGCCGTTCCAGCCACACTTTTTGCTCTTTTTGGACGCTTTCTACCTAATTCCAGATTAAAGTTCGTCGCAGCCCCCACTCCCGTCATAAGTCCAATCGCAAGACAAATTGTCGTAAGTGGAAAAGCCACATTCGTAGCCGCATTTCCCAAAAATCCGATTTTCTGCCCGATAAAAACTTGATCCACAATATTATAAAGCGCATTCACAAGATTGGCAATAATTGCCGGTATTGCAAGTGAAATCAGAAGTTTTGGGATTGATTCCGTTCCAAACCTTGTTTTTTTGTTATCTGCTAAACTGTTTTTTTCTTTTATACTTTCTTCCATTCTTTTCCTTCCTAAATTTTCAAATATCATAATAAAATTAATTAAAACTGAACTTGAAAACCATAACTATGCTATTCAAACTCCAGTATTATTTAACTTTATACATCAATTCTTCAAAATCGCAATTAAAAGTGAAATATCATTATAAGTAACTCCACTAATTCTGCTAGCCTGCCCAATTGTTTCAGGCTGTCCACATATAAGCCCCGAAATGGCAATATTACTAAGCCCTTTTACACTTTCATAGTCAAAGTCCTTTGGAATTATCATTTTTTCCAGTTTTTTAAATTTCTCAATCTGTGCCTTTTCCCTTTCAATAAATACGTTATATTTCGCATTTATTTCTACTTGTTCCTTCGCTAAATCCGATAATTCCACAGTTTCCACAAATTCACTTAAATTATCATAATTAATTTCTTTTCTCGCAAGAAATTCAAAGGCTGAAACAGGGCTGTTCATACTATTTTTACTATTTTTTTCAATTTCCTCACTTTCAGATTGATTTTGTTTTTCTACAATTTCAAGTAATTTTTCATTATTTTCCTTAGTTGGATAAACTGTAATGCTCTTTAGTCTTTCGATTTCATTTTCAATTTCCTGACACGTATCTTCAAGTTCTGTCAATTTTTCAGCATCTAATAACCCAATTTCCTTCGCTTTTTCCAAAAGTCTTATAAAAATGTTGTCTTGACGCAAAGTCAGTCTGTATTCAGCTCTTGAAGGCAATACACGATAAGGCTCTGGCGTTTTTTTGTTTATTATATCGTCTATCAAAACACCGATATATCCCTCACTTCTGTCAATCACAATTTCCTTTTTTCCTAAAATTTTTCTCGCAGCATTCACTCCAGCCATAAATCCTTGACAGGCAGCCTCTTCATATCCACTCGTTCCATTAATCGTCCCCGCTGTATAAAGTCCATCCAGAACTTTTGTTTCAAGAGTTAATTTTAACTGATACGCAGGTACAAAGTTATATTCCACCGCATACCCGTAACGTACAATTTTGGCATTTTCAAGCCCGCTGATTGTTTTTAACATCGCTTCCTGTGCAAATGGTGGCATTGCTGTTGTAAATCCATTTATATAGATTTCGTCCGATTCCACAGATTCCTGCTCCAGAAATATCTGATGATTTGTTTTTTCTGGAAAGTTCATAATCTTTCTATCAAGTGAAGGACAATGTCGTGGCCCCTTTGTACTTACAATTCCTGTAACAATTGGCGAATATTTTAACATTTCCTGTCCCACTTTTATTGTTTCAGGTGTTGTGAATGTAAGCCAAGTTGGTAAAGTCGAATTATATTCTTTTTTTGTTTCGTAAGAAAAATATCGTGGCTTATCTTCTCCCTTTAATTCCTCTGTTTTTGAAAAATCAATTGAAGATTTGGCAATTCTCGGAGGAGTGGCTGTCTGGTATCTATCCAGCTCAAAGCCATATTCCACAAGCCTATCAGGTAAATCAACGCTCGCAGGCTCTCCTTGCCGTCCTGCCGAATATTTTACATCCCCCATAACATATTCTCCGCCTAAGAAAGTTCCAGTACATAAAACAACAGCCTTTGCCCCATATTTTATCCCAAGATTGTCTTCAACTCCCATAACTTTCTTATTTTCTACAATCAAATCTACAACAATTCCCTGCACCAAATCCAGATTTTCCTGCTTTTCAATAATTTCCCTCATTTTAACCCTGTACCAGTATTTATCGGCTTGAGCCCTTGTAATTCGGGAAGCCAGCCCCTTTGTATGATTCAAGTTCTTTAACTGCAAGTTGTATTTGTCAATGTGTCTTGCCATTTCTCCGCCAAGCATTCCAAGTTCTGACACCAGATGGCTTTTTCCCGGACCTCCAACCGACGGATTGCACGACATCATCGCAATATTGTCAAGATATATCATAAACAATGCTGTTTTCAGTCCATGTCTCGCTGCAGCAAGTGCAGCTTCCACCCCAGCATGTCCCGCTCCAACAACAATTATGTCATAATTTTTCATTTTTTAAATTTTCCCTTTCAATTTAATCTATTTTTTTATATTCTTATTTAATAACCTTATCAAAAAATTTAATTTAAACTCTAAATATTTATCTTAATAATTGTATTTAAAATTGACAAAGATTATTTTTATTAATATTTATTTTTTTGTTTATCTCAATACTTTTATTTTTTTAAACGTAAAGGGGATCAGTCGCCATCCCCTTTACAATCCCGGCTCGTCTAAGCATTTTTTTGAAATAAAATTGAAACTCGCTTTTTAACAAAAGTTATTGTCAACTCTTTAAACTAATCAAAATTTAAAAAGTCTGAAAAAGCTCAAACAATCAATTTCATTCCAAAAAAATCACGACAATTTTAGTTTAATTATAATAGATTGTTTGACTAATAATAAACCCCATTTAAATAACGAATTTATTACAAACTTTTCTAATAAAGGATTATAAACCTAATGTTTTCGAGTAATTTTAAGATATAATTTTCATTTTTTAAACAAAGCCTAGTATAAACTAATCCGTCGGAGCATTTTTCTGTGCTGGCAAAACTGTCTGAGCATAGCGAGTTTTTTGTCAGTGCAGAAAAATGTCGTAGACTAGCCATAGGTTGTAGGATTTGCGGCAATGAGCAATCCTACGAAAATAAACTGAATGATTATTAACTATCGAACAACCCTATTATAAAAATTTCTTCTTATTTTCAAACGGGGTTTAGTATTAAATAAATTTTAAAATTATTAAACAAATTTACTTTTTCTCTTTAAAAATATTCCTTACTGGACGAGTAATATCCTTAAAATACACATATCTCTTATGCTTTCTAATATAATATCTCAAATATCTAAAAACTAAATCTTCCCTCTGTTTGCAGTACTTCGCATATTCGTTTGCAAAAATTCTGGCTATTTTTTCATCTTCCATCATCCGTGAAACATTTTTCATCCTTTTATCCAAATTCAGTTTCACTCCGAATTTCATTCTATTTAAGTCAACCAGATAAAATTCATAATTCCCACTTTTGTCCTTAATCAGTACATTTCCTGGTGAGTAATCTTCAAATTCCACACCGCTTTCATGCAAGTAAAACGAAAATTTTGCAAACTGTCTTATGATTTTTTCACGATTTTTTTCTACTTTTGCAAGCATTCTTTCGGTTTCTTCGCTTATCTTGTAGTTTTCTCCCTGCTCAGCCTTGTCCCGCTCAATATCCTCAGGCCAGAAAACTTCCCGGCAGGTAAAATCATATTTTAATTCCTCGCTTATATAATAACTGTTTTTTTTATTATTTTCATTTACAAAGTCATCAAAATATGCGATTGGCTCTGGCGTCTTTATTTTATATTCCAATAATTTTTTTGCATATTCATAAGAACGTTTTGCTTTTGAGCCTTTAAACTTGTAGAAAAAGTTTGTAATGAAATCTTTTTGTTTAAATTTTTTTACATTTACCATTTTTTTTGTTTCAGTATTTTCAATGTTATTATTTTTTTTCTCTTTTTCATTCCCTTTTTTCAAATTATTTTCTATATCTATCTCAAACTTTTTTATTTCATTTCTTCCTGGCTCTACAACATATTCCCCAGTTTTATCAAAATTTTTCAGTACATTTATCAATATTTTTTCATCATATTTCTTATTAACTTCATAATTTTTTTCTTCCATTTAAAATCCTCATAATTTCTAATTTTTTTACTTTTCTTTATTTTCTAAACTTTTTTCATTTTCCTTTTCAAATTTTCTCTTATTTTTTCTCAATCTCTTTTTCAGTTCCTTCAAAAATGCCTTGTCTTCCACAAATTTATCCATCTTGTCAACATATTCAAGTGCTTCATCATATTTATTCTGCAATTCCAGTACGTATGCCAAATTTACGTAATGACGAGAATTTTCAGGTTCTAAAATAATCATCTTATTACAAACCTTCTGTGCATTTTCATAATCTTCCGTTTTCACAAAAAACCTTCCCTGCAAATTCAGCATTTTTATTCTAGAAAGCCCTTTATTTTCGTTCGTCGCATTCTCATAATTTAAAAGTAGAAGTTTTATTTCCTCAAACTCCTCTGCCCTGAACAATATTTCAAAATAATCCTCAAATATATAATCTTCCACATTATCACAATTTATGGCGATATTATAATATTTCACAACTCCCTTTATATTGTTTGAATAAGCCATTGTGTCGCCCATCCGTGCATAAAGTGAAAATTCCTCCACCTCGTTAAATTTTGCATTTAAAAGTCTTGTATATTCACAAATTGCCTCATCATATTTGCCCATCATTGTAAGGCAATCACCTTTTTCCACATATGCTTCTGAGCTTTCAGGCTCCATTTCAATCGCCTTGTCAATGTTTTCAATCGCCTTTCTATAATACTTTAGCAAAGCATAGGACATTCCCATATTAAGATACACAAAATAATTTTTTTCTATTTCCAGAAATTTTTTATAAAGCGAAATCGCCTTTTTCAATCTCCCAAGCGACTGGTAGACAAATCCCAACGTAAAAAGCGTATCCCTGCTATCAGGATACTTTTTCTGCAATTTTTCCGCATATTCCTTCGCCTGTTCAAACATTCCAAAGTCTGAATAAAGTTTGGAAAGTGTCATCAGTGCCGAATAATTATTCTCATCAATTTCAAGCACTGACTTTAAATATACAAGTGCATCATCGTACTTGTAATTTTCCATTGATTTATCCGCTTCCTTCAATAATTCTTCTATATACATCTTTTCTCCATCTATATTTTAACTTTTTTAAATCAACCGATAAAAACTAAACAATCGTAAAATCAAATAATATCAAAACTAATTATTAATCATATTTACCATTTCTATAAATTTAGACGGCTTCTTATCATACGGATTTGGCATAATATCATCCGTTATCATCAACCATCCTGCATTTCTTTGTCGAGAAAGTCTTACAATCTCAGCATATTCCTTAGGAGTCGCACTATGCACAATATGCCAAATATGTTTTGCATTTGACTGATTATTTTCAAAATTGGATTTTGGCTTTTCAAATTTGTTAATATATGTATTTGCACTTACCTCACTTGTCACAAAAATATCCGCATACGGCGAAATTGCATCTGTAATCGGTGCTCCAGGATTGGCAATTACAAGATTATTTTTTGACTTGCTTTTTACATATTCAAAAACTTCCTTCATGTAGCTTACCTGCTGAGGAGTACCAGTAGCAATTTCATCAAAAAAGAACCCATTTATGCTATCCACCCCATAAAATTCAAAATATTTGTCAACTTCAGCCTTTACTTCCTTAATATTTCTCTTCTGATAATTTGTCGGAATATAAGCAATATTCTTAATTCCAGCCTCCTTATTTTTCTTAATCTGAGCCGCATAATTCACTTCCACCTTTTTCCCTGCTCCATTATTTGGATTTATCAGCACATAAGGAACCTTAGCTTTCCCGAGCGTCAAAACATCGCTCCAAAATGGATTTTTCCCATCTGGATAAGTATACGTCGTAGCTATCACAGACTGCTTTATTTTCACATTATTTTTATTAATATTTTTTTCTGCAAACCCATTAATTCCCAATAACATTCCAATCATTAAAAATATTTTCTTCATATCCTTTTTACCTTCTTTCAAAATTAAAATTTTAAAGTTCCGTTTTTTTAAATAATACTATTTTTATCCGAGTTATATTATTTTAACATATTTTGATAAATAATTGTAATTTTTTAACAAAATAAAAAATAGTATAAAATCAATATCTCCTGTTATTCTCAAGCCTAAATTTCATATCCTTTCTTAATCTTCTCAAAGCCCACTTTCTCTCAATCTTAAAAACCTCCTCATTGTCGCTCCCAATCTTATAGTCTACATAATTTTTTATAAATCTTTCCACATCTTCCCTTGACTCACTCCGAATTTCAAATTCATAATCTTCATTTAAAGAAATTTCCCTGTTTTTTTCAAGGCAGTAATAAAGCATATCGTTGTAAGTCTGCTGTGCCAAGATGTCTCTTGCCTTATAATATGTGGATTTGTCGGTATTTGTCATTCGGACTGCCTGTTTTTCTGAAATATACGGTTTATTTCTTATTAAATCTGCCATTTTCTGAAATTTTCTATTTTTTTCATTCATTCTGCACTCAAAACACATTTTCTCCTTGTTTTCCTGCAAAAATAAAATTTTACAGTTTTCACATTGAATATATCCATTATTTTTCAGATATTTTTCCCTCTTTTTCAGTTTTATTGCAATTTTTTCCAGCTTTTTGGCAATATCTTCATACTTTTTATCAATTTTATCAATATTCTCGTGAATTTCCTCAACTTCTTCAGGCAAAAGCACAATATCCCTTACTTTTTCCGTAATTTTACTTTCAGAATCAATATTTCTATTTTTTTCCCTAACATTTCCTCTTGGAATTTCCCCAGCCCGAATTGTCCCTCTATTTTCCTCATTTTCAATAAGTTCGTCCAGCAAATCACGCTTTATTTTGTAATTTACCTTCGCAAATTCAATACTTTCCAAAAATTTCCCATTCAAAAATGTGTTTACTTTTTCCTTTATATTTTCCGCATACATTATCGTCGTATGGTAAATAACGCCATCATTGATAACCACAACAAGATTTCCATTAAATAGACTTTTTGGATAAGTTTTCTCACCAATTGGCCCACTCACAATCTGCTTCCAATTTTTCTTGATTTTCCACAAAATATACTTTTCGTTTTTCAAAAGCGAACTTCTTTTCTCAACCGCTTCCAGTGCCAAATTCTTTAAATCCTTAATTCCTTCCATTTTTCAACCCCTTTTTACTCATTAATAATCTCCCCCTTTTCCACAATAAATTTTTTCCCCTCTATTCCCAAATCCTCTGTCGAAGTTATAAAACATTGGATTTTTTTATTTACAAAATAACTTAAAATACTTTTTTTTCTCGCTTCATCAAAATACGAGGCGATGTCGTCCATTATAAATATCGGATACTCGTTTTTTTCCTTTATTAAAATATCAATTTCTGAAATTTTTAGCGAGAATATTATAGATTTTTTCTCCCCTTGTGAAGAATACGCCTTTGCATTTTTTCCATTCAACTCAAAGACAAAGTCATCTTTTTGAGGGCCAAGCAGGCTGTATCCAAGAAACTTTTCCCTCTCACTTTTCCTTTTGCACAAAATCTCAAATTTTTCCTTCAGTTCCTCCCTAGTCTTCTTTTCCACATCCCCAAGAAAACAGTCATATTTCAATTTTAATTCTGAATTTTCATCAAATAATTTACGATAATTCAAGTTTAATAAAATTGATATTTTTTTTATAAATTCTCGCCGGTTTAAAACAATATTCAGCCCCTCCTCAATAAATTTTTCATTATAAATCTTATAAATTTCCTCTCCAGTCTTTTTTTCCTTTATAAGTTTATTTCGCACCTTCAATATTTTCTCAAAATTCACAATCGCCTGTAAATACTCCTTTTTCGCCTGTGAAATCTCATAATTAAAAAAATTCCTTCTAATGCCAGGATTTCCAATAATCAGCTCAATATCCTCAGGAATAAACGAAATAATGTTAAGTAGCCCCACATAATTTATATATTTATTTTTTTCCCTGTTAATATAAAAATCCTTCTTATCCTCATTCACATCAATAGCAATAGTATTTTCCGACAAATCCTTATGTCTGTACTTCCCAAACACAATCAGCCTGTTCAAGTTATACTTGCGTATCTCCTTCACTTTCTTAGTCCTAAAACTTTTCCCCGTAGCCAAAAAATGGACAGCCTCAATAAGCGATGTCTTCCCCTGTCCATTCTTTCCGTATATTAAATTAAAATACCTATCAAACTTCAACTTCCCATCCACAAGGCACCGAAAGTTATTAAAACTAATCTGATCCAAATACATCGCTATTTCTTCCCTTTCACACTATAACTATCTGTAACTACTTTCCCCAAAATTTACATCAATAAATTTCTTCCTAAAAAACTCCCTTACCTCCCTATTAGGCAATCTCAAGGAATACACATCCTCATAGTCTTCCCCAATTTTTTCATTAATAGTTAAATATCCGCTAAATAAAAGAAGTTCCCAAATTTCCTCCTGTCCCAATAAACTAGATAAATCATCAAACTATTTAATGCTTTGCTCTTACAACAACTTTTTCTCCAGCAAACTCCACAACATCCCCATCATAAATTTTTTTCCCACGTCTAGTTTCCACAGCGTCATTTACCTTCACTTCACCATTCTGAATAAACATTTTCGCTTCCACTCCAGAACCTGTAAAATTTGCCCACTTCAAAAGCTGATCCAATTTAATAAATTCAGTATTTATTATAACTTCTTCAATTTCATTATCTATATTTTTCATTAATTTCCCTCCGTAATTTATTTTCATATTTTTTGTAAATTCCCACTGTTACTCCACTCAACCATTAACCAAACTAATGGTTAATTTCATTGTGGAAAATCCAATTTTTACGTGGAAAACTTTTCCCACAACTATTTCCACATTTTTTCCACAATTATAATTTCTTCGCTTTTTTAGTAATTTCTTTTAGTTACTTTTTTCCACATCACATTGTGGATTTCATTTTTTCTTATGTGGATAAATTTTATCTATTTTTATTTCTATTATTTTATTACAATTTTTATTTAATTATAAATTAATATTTTTTATGTTATCCACAAATGTGGGAAACTTTGTTTATAATTGTGGATATTCTAATTTTAGTTTTACACAATAAAATTTTATTTTTCCACAAAACTGATTTTAATGCAATATTTTTAATTGTTTTTTTCCACAATTTTTGTGGATAAATTTTCAACATATAGTGGAAATTAATTTTTATTTTTCCACATCAAAATTTTCTAATTTATTTTGTTAAATAAAATTTAATTGTTTTATTAAAATTTTTTTATAAAAATTATTTATGTAGAAAACTTTTTCAACTGTGGATAATTTTTTAAATATCTTTATTCTTTTTCCACAAAATTTTCAACATTCTTTCCACATTTTCCACAGTCTTCTATGCTCCAAATATTTTTCTGTTTAATGCGTCAATTTCCTTTTTAAATACTGTATCTTCCTTCGTTTTTTTATCAATTTTTCTGATACTGCTTATAACCGTGCTGTGATCTTTTCCACCAAAAAGTCCACCTATTGCTGTTAGGCTTAAATCCAGTTCGTCGTTGTTTTTTAGCAGATACATTGCGATTTGTCTTGTTTCGACTATCTTTTTCTGACGCTTTTTGGATTTCATGTCGGTTACACTGACACCGTACTGCGTGGAAATCATTTCGATTACTTTTTTGGCTGTTACTTTAGACTGTTCACGTTTTACGTTGTGCATAAGCATTTCCTGCACCAGCTGCATTGTTATCTGTTCATTTAGAAGTTTTGCACGGGCATTCAAGTTTGTGAGTGTTCCCTCCAGTTCTCTTACGTTCGTGTCAAGAAAGTCCGAAATGTATTCGAGAATGCTGTCGTCTATTTCGATTCCCTGTGCCTTTGCCATATTTTTTAGAATCATCATACGGGTTTCATAACCTGGCCTTTGGATTTCCACCGTTAAGCCTGACAAAAATCTTGATTCCAGACGTTTTGACAGATTTTTTATTTCCTTTGGCGACTTGTCGCTTATCATTATTATCTGTTTTCCAAGCTCCTGCAATTTGTTAAATGTGTGGAAAAACTCCTCCTCCACAGTTCCTTCCCCACGTCCAAATACCTTTTCAAAAAACTGTATGTCGTCTAAAAGAAGTACATCTAATGCACGGAAAGTATCACGGAAATGCTGAATCCGTCCACTGTTCAAAACCTTGAAAAATTCATTTGCAAATTCTTCCGAAGTGGAATAATAGACACGCTTGCTTGGATTATTTTCCAGAATTGCATTTCCCACAGCTTGCATTAAATGGGTTTTTCCAAGTCCTGAACTTCCATAGATGAAAAGAGGGTTGTAGACTGGAGTCGGATTATTGACAACAGCAAGACAGGCGTTGTATGCAAGTTTGCTGTTTTCCCCTACAACAAAGTTATCAAGCCTATGTTTAGGATTTAAGCCTGTGTGGAAAACTTGTGTTTTTTCCTTTGTGTCTTTTGCAAAACTGTGTGTTTCAGTCTTGTACGTCATTACATCCTGCTGTTTTACTTCAAAGTTTATTGTAACTTCCTCATCTGTTACGATTTCCACAATATCTTCCATCTGACTCTTATGCTTTTCCATATTCTGCTGTATCAGCTTTGAATTACATACAAGCGTAAGTTTTCCACCTTCCAGTTTCGTTGCTTCCACATTATTAAAAAATGCCTCAAATTCTGCCTCGTTTACTCTTTTTCTCATAATTTTCTTTATTTTTTCCCACAATTTCACAACATCCATCTATTTTTCTCTCCTTTTTCGTTAATTTTTGTTATGAATAAAAATTTTATATTTTTCCACATCTTGTCCAGCAATTTTATTTTGGTAATTTCCCCCTTAAATTTGTACTTTTATTTGATTTTACTATAACATAAATAAAATAAATAATCAAGATTTTAAAGAAAAGTTTTCCACAGACTTTTCCACATAAAAAATACAATATTTTTCTGCTGTTTATCAAAATATTTCTAATTTTTAAATTTTTATCCACAGAAATTAACTATGCTCATTTTCAGTACCTTACCACATATTATCCACACGCTTTCCACTTTTCCACAAAGCATGTTGATAATTATGTTTACAATTTTGTTGATAATATTTTTCCACAAATTTGCCAAAAGTTTTCCACAGGCTTTTCTCTGGCAATCCCTTTATTTATCAGTATTCCCACATTTCCACAGTGCATAATAATAATATATTTAATTATATATATACTATTATATATTATAGAGATGTGGATAAAATACTCTGTGTAAAATTTACCTGTAAAAAAAAATTAAATAAAATTTACTTTTTGAATAGAGCATTAAACTTGACTTTTTTTTGAATATTGTATATAATGTTGATAAAAGACGAAGAAATTTTTTTAAAATAAAATAGAAAGGAAAAAAGATGACTAAAAGAACATATCAACCAAATAAAAGAAAAAGAAAAAAAGATCATGGATTTAGAAAAAGAATGCAAAATAAAAGCGGAAGAAATGTTTTGAAAAGAAGAAGAGCTAAAGGAAGAGCTAAATTATCAGCATAACCCGGTGTTAAATTCAACACTGGGTTTTTAAAAGCATTAATATCTAAATTAAAAGGGAGCTTTCTTATAGCAGAACCTTTTTAAAACTGGACACAAAAGTTAAACCTATCCTACACAAATTCGTGTTTAGTTAATTTTTTTGTCTAATTTTAAAAAAGTTCAATATAATAAGCTCTCACTCATTTTAAATAAAAGAAGAGAAAGATGTCTATTAACAAGATAAAAAAAACAAAGGATTTTTCATTAATATATAACAAATCAAAAAAGATGCATACAAAGTATGCTATTATTTTTATAAAGGAAAATATAAATAACGAACAACGTTTTGGCTTTGTGGCAAGTAAAAAAACAGGAAATGCAGTTCAACGGAACAGAATAAAAAGAATTTTTAAGGAATTTGTAAAGACACATAAGGATAAATTTAAGAAAAATACTGATTATATATTTGTCGGCAAATCTATTTTAAAAGAAAATATAAAAACTTTGAAATACAAGGATATTGAAAAAGATATAAGCAAGGTAATAAAATGATGAAGAAAATATTATTATTTTTAATAAAAATTTACCAGAAGGGCATTTCACCATATTTTGGAAGAAGATGCAGATTTTATCCAACATGTTCGGAATACTCAAGACAGGCAATTACAAAATATGGAGCAGTAAAAGGGAGTTATCTGACAATAAAAAGATTATTAAAATGTCATCCCTTTCACAAGGGTGGCTATGATCCGTTAAAATAAAAAAGTGGAGGAAATAATATATGTTTAAAATACAGGCACTTGTCGATTTTGTCGTACATGTTTTAAATGCGATATATAGTGTTGTAGGAAATTATGGTATAGCAATAATAATTGTTACAATTTTAATGAGAATAATTGTATTTCCATTGACATTAAAACAGGAAAAGTCAATGAAAAAAATGAGGGAATTACAACCTGAACTTGAAAAAATAAAAGAAAAATACAAGGATGATCCACAGGAATATCAACGAAAAACAGCAGAGCTTTACAGGGAAAGTGGAGTAAACCCATTAGGAGGATGTCTGCCACTATTAATTCAAATGCCAATATTTGTGGCACTATACTGGGCTTTCAGTGGAAATGCAATTCCAGCAGATGCCAAATTTTTATGGTTTACACTGAAACAGCCAGACAGACTGTTTATGATGGGGAAATTTGCATTTAATTTATTACCAGTTTTAAATGTAGGTGTGACATACATTCAGCAAAAAATAATGACGAGTGCAACTGGTGGACAGGAAAATAATCAGCAAATGCAGACAATGATGTACATGTTGCCTCTTATGATGCTGTTCATATTTTACAACATGCCATCAGGAGTAACGTTGTATTACTTAGTTTCAGGGGCCTTGTCATTGGTTCAGCAGTATTTCATTTTGAAAGGAAGAAGTGATGATGGAAAAGATAGTATTAAAGGCACAAAATGAAGAAGAACTTAAGAATATGGTAAGCCGTTCATTGACACTGAAAGAAGATGAAACTTATCGTGTAAAAGTTTTGAAATATCCGAAAAAGATATTGTTTATCAGCATAAAAGGTGAATATGAAATTGAAATTATTAAAAAATCAGAACTAAAAACTGATGAAATTAAGACAGGAACAGAAAAACCGAAAGTACAAAATGAATACAAAATTGCAAAAAAGGATAAAAAAGAAACAAGAAGGGAAAGTGGAAATAACTTTCAAAAGGACAGCAACAAAAATTACAGAAATGAAAATGCAGAAAAAACTGTAATTAATCAACCTGATACAAATATAGATAAAATCAGGGCATTTTTTAAAGAGTTCATTGTAAGTATAAAATTGGATATACGGATTGTTAATATAAAAAAAGAAAATAACAACAAATATCTGGTTATTCTTGATGGAAAAGATATGAGATTTTTAATTGGGGAAAAGGGAAATACATTAAACAGCTTTGAATATTTACTTAGTACGACAAAACAGTTTAAAAATCTGAAAATAGTTGTAGATTCCAACAACTATAAGGAAAAACGTGAAAAATCGTTAAGGGATCTGGCAAGAAAAAAAGGTAGGGCAGTTCTTGCTACAGGAAATGCCATAAAATTAAACCCGATGTCGGCACGTGAGCGTAAAATCATTCATGAGGAAGTTTCCTTTATGAAAGGGCTAAAAACTGAGAGCATGGGAGAAGAGCCAAAAAGATATTTAGTTATTAAAAAGTTAGATGAAAAATTTTAAAAAATTAAGTTATCATGCTTAATTAATAATAAACTTTAATGAATTTAAGAAAGATAAAAAGTTAAGAAAAAATGATTTTGGAAAACAGAGGGATAAATAAGATGTTGTTTGATACAATTGCGGCGATTTCCACTCCAAAAGGTGAGGGTGGGATTGCCATAATAAGAATATCCGGCGATAAATCATTTGAAATATTGGACAAAATATTTATTAAAAAGAACCCAAATGCTGATTTGGGTTTTTATAAATTAAATTATGGATTTATCAAGGATGGGGAGAAAATAGTAGACGAGGTAATGACTGTAAGGCTAAAAGCCCCAAAAAGCTACACCTGCGAGGACATTGTAGAAATAAACTGTCACGGCGGTACGCTTGTTTCAGAAAAGGTGCTTGAACTTGTGCTAAGAAATGGGGCAAGACATGCTGAAAGTGGAGAATTTACAAAAAGAGCGTTTATGAACGGACGTATAGACTTGTCGCAGGCTGAGGCAGTTATGGATATTATTCAGGGGAAAACTGAAAAGAGTGTGTCATTGTCGCTGGATCAGTTAAGAGGAGACTTGCGTGATAAAGTAAATGGATTTAAAAAGGCGCTGCTTGATATTACGGCACATGTAAATGTGGTGCTGGATTATCCTGAGGAAGGAATTGACGATCCGTTGCCAGTAGAACTTCGGGATAATCTTGAAAAAGTCTATGAAGAGGCAAATCGGTTAATTGACTCGTATGATACAGGGAAAAAAATTAAAGAGGGAATAAAGACGGTTATTGTGGGAAAACCAAATGTTGGAAAATCTACATTGTTAAATGCCCTGCTTCATGAGGAGCGTGCTATTGTAACGCATATTGCCGGCACTACGAGAGATATTATTGAAGAAATAATCAATATAAAAGGGATTCCGTTAGTTCTTGTGGATACGGCAGGAATTAGAAAGACTGATGACATTGTAGAAAATATCGGCGTGGAAAAATCGAAGCAGTTTATTGAAAAGGCTGATTTGGTGCTGCTTGTACTGGATGCTTCAAAAGAGCTTGAAAGTGAAGATATAGAAGTTATAAATCAGATAAAAGAAAATAAAAAGAAAGTTATAGTATTATTGAATAAGATTGATTTGAATAAAACTATCAATCTTGAAGGCTATAACTTGGAAAATATTGTCGAAATTTCGGCAAGGGACAATATCGGAATTGAAGATATGCAGGAAAAAATCTATTCATACATTGTGGAAGAAGATGTGGAAAACTCGTCAGAAAAACTAATAATTACAAATATTCGGCATAAAACTGCACTTGAAAAAACAAAAGACGCAATAAGAAATATTTTTGAAACAATAGACATGGGACTTCCTATGGACTTAATTTCTGTGGATTTGAAGGAAGCACTTGATTCGCTTTCGGAAATTACAGGAGAAATTTCATCTGAGGATATTTTGGATCATGTGTTTGGGAATTTTTGTGTTGGGAAATAGATATAGAATTTTATATTTTGTATAAAATATTTAGAAAAGTTTTGAAAAAAATGGAGGAAATAAATAATGGCTAACAATTATGGAGCAGAAGCGATTACCGTCCTGGAAGGGCTGGAAGCAGTTAGGAAGCGTCCAGGAATGTACATTGGATCAACTTCGGCACGTGGACTTCACCATCTGGTGTGGGAAATTGTGGATAACAGCGTGGATGAGGCACTTGCTGGAATTTGTGATAAAATTACAGTAAAGATACTGGAAGGAAATATTATTGAAGTATCTGATAATGGACGTGGAATCCCTGTGGGAATGCACAAGACTGGAAAATCAACTTTGGAAGTTGTACTTACTGTACTTCATGCCGGAGGGAAATTTGATAATGACAATTATAAAGTGTCGGGTGGACTTCACGGAGTTGGGGTATCTGTTGTAAACGCCTTGTCAGAATGGCTTGAGGCAACTGTAACACGTGATGGGAAAGTTTTTAGGCAGACATATCAGCGTGGTGTACCAACTTCGCCTGTGGAGGAAATTGGAGTAGCAGATGCCAAGGAACATGGAACAGTGGTTAGATTTAAGGCAGATGATGAAATATTTGAAACAACGGTTTACGATTATTCTGTGTTGGAATCACGTCTGAAGGAGTTGGCTTATTTAAACAAGGGCTTAAAAATTGAATTAGCTGATGAAAGAAAGAAAGATGAGATAAAGGCTGAAGAATTTTTGTTTGAAGGTGGAATAAAGGACTTTTTAAATGAAATTATTGACGACGAAAAAATTGTTGATGATGTGATTTATATGGCTGATACGATGCAAATTGAGGAAGCGAAGGAAGTTGAAACTGAGGATGAAGATGGAAACACGGTGATAAAACAGCGAGGTGCAAAATTTGTGGAAGTGGAAATTGCGATGAATTACACAACTTCACAAAGAGAAACAGTTTATTCATTTGTAAATAATATAAATACTCACGAAGGTGGAACCCATGTCAGCGGATTTAGAACTGCACTTACGAGAACAATTAACGATATTGCAAAACAGATGAACTTAATCAAGGATAAAAATGGGACATTTCAAGGAACAGATGTAAGAGAAGGACTTGTCTGTGTAATAAGTGTAAAAATACCTGAGCCTCAATTTGAAGGGCAGACAAAAACAAAACTTGGAAACAGTGAAGTTACAGGAATTGTATCAAATATTGTTGGAAGCAACTTGAAATTTTATTTGGAAGATCATCCGAAGGCAGCCGAAAAAATCATTGAAAAAATGGCAATGTCAAAAAGGGCAAGAGAAGCTGCGAAAAAAGCAAGAGAACTTGTACTTAGAAAAAATACATTGGAAGTTGGATCATTACCTGGAAAACTGGCTGACTGCTCTTCAAAGGATCCCGCTGAATCAGAAATTTTCATAGTCGAAGGAAACTCGGCAGGAGGTTCTGCAAAACAAGGAAGAGATAGAAGATTTCAGGCAATATTGCCACTTCGTGGAAAAATCTTAAACGTAGAAAAATCAGGAGTGCATAAAGCTTTAGAAAATGCTGAAATTAGAGCAATGATTACAGCCTTTGGAGCTGGATTTGGCGAAGAAATGGACTTAAAAAAACTAAGATACCATAAAATCGTAATAATGACAGATGCCGATGTTGACGGAGCTCACATTAGAACATTAATGCTAACATTCTTCTACAGACATCTAAGAGAATTAATAAATGAAGGTTACATCTATATCGCACAGCCGCCTTTATACAAAATTCAGGCCGGAAAAGCAATCAGATACGCCTATTCAGACGATCAGATGAAACAAGTAACAAGAGTGCTGGAAGGAGAAGGAAGAAAATACACAATCCAGCGTTACAAAGGGCTAGGAGAAATGAACCCGGAACAGCTTTGGGAAACAACTCTTGATCCAGAAGTAAGAACATTATTAAAAGTATCGATGGAAGACGCTTCTTATGCCGATAAAATGTTTAATATTCTGATGGGGGACAAGGTTGAGCCAAGAAGGAAGTTTATCGAGGATAATGCAAATTACGTAAGGAATTTAGATATTTAATCTATTTTAATTAATAAATATTTTTTCATATTACTATGTTTTTTCTTTTTTATTTCCGTAGGATTGCTCATTGCCGCAAATCCTACAACCTATGGCTAGTCTACGACATTTTTCTGCACTGACAAAAAACTCGCTATACTCAAACAGTTTTGCCAGTGCAGAAAAATGCTCCGACGGGTTATTTATACTAAACTCTGTTTAAAAAATGAAATTTATATCTTAAATTATTTTTAAAAATATTAGGTTTATTCTCTTTATTAGGAAGGTTTGTAATGATTTCGTTATTTAAAAGCAGTTTAGTATTAAATTGTGTAATTTTAAGAAGATGGATTGTAAAGAAAGAGAAGAAAAGAGGTGCAGGATGTCAGACGATTTTAGAGATGACGATGAAAGAGAAGAAGAGATAACGGAAATGGATGAGAACGATGATAGGGAAATCATTGTGGAAGGATTGCCTAAGACTACGGATTTATCAAATGAATCTAATGTTTATATTGAGGATGAGATAAAGGCGGCTTATTTGGATTATTCGATGAGTGTAATTGTGAGCCGTGCTTTACCAGATGTGCGAGATGGATTAAAGCCTGTACATAGAAGAATTTTATTTTCCATGAGTGAAATGGGGATGAGCCACAAGACTCCGTTTAAAAAATCGGCAAGGATTGTCGGGGATGTATTGGGGAAATACCATCCGCATGGAGATTCATCAGTTTATGGTGCAATGGTTAGAATGGCACAGGACTTTAATATGAGATATGAACTTATCGACGGACATGGAAACTTTGGTTCGATTGATGGGGATGAAGCGGCGGCAATGCGGTATACGGAAGCTAGAATGGCTAAAATTACTGAAGAATTGCTTGCGGATATTGGAAAAGATACGATTGATTACAGAAAGAACTTTGATGAAAGTTTGGATGAGCCAGTTGTATTGCCTGCAAAACTTCCTAATTTGCTACTAAATGGGGCAAATGGAATTGCAGTTGGAATGGCTACAAATATTCCTCCACATAATTTAGGGGAAGTAGTTGACGGAATTATCGCATTGATTGATAATCCTGAAATTTCGATTGATGAACTGATTACATATATAAAAGGGCCGGATTTTCCAACTGGCGGTATAATTAACGGGAAACAGGGAATTTATGATGCTTATAGAACTGGACGTGGAAAACTGCGGGTTGCAGGACGTGTGGAAGTTGAAACTTCAAAAACTGGAAAAGAGTCGATTATTGTTACAGAATTACCATATCAGGTAAATAAAGCTAGACTTATTGAAAAAATTGCAGATTTGGTAAGACAGAAGAAAATTACGGGAATATCTGACTTGAGGGATGAAACTGACAGGGACGGTATCAGAATTGTAATTGAACTGAAAAAAGGTGAAGAAAGTGAATTAATTCTGAACAGCCTTTATAAATTTACTGATTTGCAGAATACATTTGGTGTAATTATGCTTGCGCTTGTGGATAATTCACCAAGAGTGTTAAACTTAAAGCAGGTTCTTCAGAAATATCTGGAACATAGATTTGAAGTAATTACAAGAAGAACTGAATTTGAGCTGAAAAAGGCTAAAAATAGAGCTCACATCTTGGAAGGATTCAAAATTGCACTTGATAATATTGAGGAAGTAATTAGAATTATAAGAGCTTCAAAGGATGCAAATGTTGCACGTGCTGAATTAATTGCAAAATTTGGATTCTCGGAAATTCAGGCAAAAGCTATTCTGGATATGAGATTACAGAGGCTTACTGGACTTGAAAGAGATAAGATTAATCAGGAATACAACGAACTTATGTTATTAATTGAAGAATTAACTGGAATTTTATCTGATGATTCAAAAATATATGGTATAATTAAAGAGGAGGCACTTAAATTAAAAGATGATTTTGGAGACGAACGTAGAACTGAAATCAGAAATGCAAGAGCCGAAATTAGCATAGAAGACTTGATTAAGGACGAGGAAGTTGTTGTAACGCTTACAGAAAAAGGTTATGTAAAACGTGTGGCAATTGACACTTACCGTTCTCAAAAACGTGGTGGAATCGGAGTAAATGCTACAAATACAATAGAAGACGATGTCGTAAAAGACATGTACATAGCAAAAACTCTTGATACATTGCTTATTTTCACAACAAAAGGAAAAGTATTCAGCATAAAAGTGTACGAAATCCCTGAAACTGGAAAACAGGCACGTGGAAAACTGATTGGAAATATTATAAATCTGGATGATGATGAAAAAGTCAGCACAATAATAAAAGTTCGTGAATTTGAAAAGGATAAAAATTTATTCTTTGTAACACGAAATGGAGTTGTTAAAAAATCTGAACTGACTTTGTTTGACAATATCAAAAAAGCTGGAAAACGTGCAATCAAGTTAAATGATGATGATGAAGTGATGTATATCGGACTTACGAGCGGAACTGGCGAAGATGAAGTATTTGCCGCTACAAGAAACGGTATTGCCATAAGATTTTCTGAAAAAGACGTAAGAAGCATGGGAACTGGAGCTACCGGAGTAAGAGGAATAACTCTTCGGGATAAGGATAGAATTGTAGGAGCGGCAGTTGTCAATTCTGAAATGAATAATGATGAAATGAGAATCCTTACAATTACTGAAGAAGGGTATGGAAAACGAACTAAGTTATCAGAATACAGACTGACATCTCGAGGTGGAAAAGGGATTATCAATGCAAAACTTAATGATAAAACTGGAAAAATCGTGGATGTAAAAATTGTCAAGGAAAATGATGAGATTATGCTTATCACATCAGAAGGTACATTAATCAGAACGAGTGTTAATAACGTATCTGTAATAGGACGTTCAGCGTCTGGTGTGCGAATAATGAAAGTTAGAAATAATGAAAAAATTGCTTCAGTGGTAAAAATTACAGAAGAGCCTGAATTGAGCGGAGATGAACAATAAAAAGGATAAACAAAAAAATTATCATATAGAAGGAAGTGGTTAAAATGTTACAAAAAAAAGCATTATTTTTAGTTACGGCAGAAAATGAAATACAGCCATTGGTTAGTTTTGCAAAAGTGTTTAAGCAAAAATATAACGCTGACGTTGACGTTATTTACATCAAGGATGTCCTGAAATATGAGGTATTTCCTGTAAGTATTGAAGGAATGGGATTAAATATCGGAGCAAACTACGCCTTTAAGGAATACAGGGAACTGGAAGAAAAAACTGTAAAAAAATTAAAGGAAAAAATGACTGCTGATGTTTCAAACTTTTATACAAAAGACGGAGAAACATCTGAAATTGTTTTGGAAGAGTTAAAAAAATACGATTTACTTGTACTTGTAAAAAATGACAAAGTAACTCCTGTATTAAAGGAAATATTAAGAAGTATATTTAAACCTTTAATTATATTGCCGAATGTAGAAAATTTCAAGTTAGACAATCTGGTGCTGCTTGATGACGGTGCTTATAATGCAAATAAAACATTGTTTACCTTCTTCCATATATTTGGTGAGCAAAAAATGGATGTATTGCGTGTAAACGTTGAAGAAGAGGACGAAAGCAGTTTAACAGAAAGATTTGGAGATAATTACAACCTTATTCACAAAAAAGGGGATACTTTCAAGACAATTATGAATGAAGCCCAAAATTATGACTTGGTTCTGATGGGAGATTTGAGATA
The DNA here is from genome assembly GCF_000482505.1 of Leptotrichia trevisanii DSM 22070. Classification (NCBI taxonomy): domain Bacteria; kingdom Fusobacteriati; phylum Fusobacteriota; class Fusobacteriia; order Fusobacteriales; family Leptotrichiaceae; genus Leptotrichia; species Leptotrichia trevisanii. The sequence goes on along the minus strand of NZ_AXVL01000005.1, from coordinate 92,661 downwards.
TACGGTGATGGTGGAAAGAATTACCGGTAAATTGGGAGTCAGAATATTGGAAAATCTTCAAAAACCAATATTTATTGTATAATCTAAATCATTATTAATGCAGAATTTTAAGTTGAAATCTGATTCTGAATTATTTGTCCATAAATAGATTTTACTCAAACAGTTTTTATAGAAAATATAATTTCTGTTTGGGTAAATCTGATTTTTAAACAAAAATTATTTTTTTTAATAATGATATTTGAGTATATTTTTAAGACATAATCTGAAGAATTAAATTAGATTAAAAGTTATGTTTTAAAAATATTTGTTTAGTAAATTTTCTCCACAAGAAAACATATAAAAAACACTGTAACTTATATTTTCATTATTTAAATGTATTTATTATACATATAAACCTAAATTATTTAAAAGATTTTTGGAAAATAGATATTAAAAAAAATCTTATTTAGAAACGTTAATTTTTTTTGGACAAAAATTTTCCTATAATAATTTCATTTTTAGAACAAAATAATTGGTAATTTAAAATTATTATAAAATTAATACGAGTAATTGTGCTATATTTCACAAGCAAAATATGCTTAAAAAGCTATCTAGATAATATTTTTCAGTAAGAATGGGAATTTTTGATTTTTAGAAATTCTTAAAAATAAAGAAAATTATAATAAAAATAATATACTTTATAAAATCTTTTAGATTATAATATATAATACATTACCGTAAATGTAGTTTTCTTATATATAATATAGAAGGTTAGGAATAAATTAAAAAGTATGCTATAATATAAATAATAAATTACTTACTAAAATATATTTGGAGTTTAAGATATTTTGTCAAAAAAGATAATGTTTACTAAAAACTCCTACAAATTGAACTAAAAATAAATTTTGAAGCCTGAATTTAACATATCTGAATTTTAGTTTTGAGATAAATTTATTAAAGTTTGAGTTTGAATTTAAGTATGTAAAAAAGTTTTTTCAATGGAGAAATAAACAAAAAGGAATATGGAGAGAGGAGATTTAATGAAGGTATTAATTTGTTCCGATAGTCACGGAAGGCTTGATTATTTTCAGCAAGTAATGGATTTGGAGCAGCCGGAAATTGTAATCTTTGCAGGAGATCACAGCACAGATGCAATTGATATGTCGTTGGTCTACAGAGATGTACTCTTTGCTATTGTAAAGGGGAATACTGATATAGATGATTATGAGTCTAGGGAAACTAAAATATTTGATTTGATGGGAAAAAAGGTGCTATTAACACACGGACATCTATACAGTGTAAAAACTACACTTGAAGAATTAGAAAAAAAAGCACATTTAGAAAAGGCTGAAATTTGTGTTTTTGGGCATACACATAAGGAATTTATGGCAGAAAAAAGTGGAGTAATATTTGTAAATCCAGGAGCACTACAAGATAAAAAATATATGATTTACTATGGTGGTAAAAAATTTGAACAAAAAATATTAAAATAATTTGAGCTATTACTGGCTTTGGATAATGAAAAGACATGATTATTGAGTGAAATCAAGGTTGTGTCTTTTTTTATTTTCGTAGGATCGCTCATTGTCGCAAATCCTTATCTTGCAGTAAAGGTTTATCCTGGTAATTAAAATTGTGGCAAGATTGCTACGCAATAAATTCGTTATTTAAATTGGGAAATAATATTAAAGCAACTTTACTTTGTATTCAAAATTTTTTTAAATGTAATTATACAAACTTAAATATAATTTTAAAATTTTTTTTAAAACTATTGACAAAATGGAAAATCATAATATACTCAAATTAGAAGAAGTGTTACAATGGAGTAATGTGAATATAAGAAATAATAATATAAAATTATAAATAAAAATACAAAGAACAATAATATTTTGGAGCAAAGGAGCTTGAGAAATTATTTAAATTTTTTAGTTCCTTTTTTATTTTTCGATAATTAATAATTTGTATGTGTAAATTTACTGCTTGAAAAGATAAGGAGGTGAATTTGAGATTAAATTATTTATTGACAAAAAAATAATTTCAGGAGGAAAGACATGGCAACATTGAATGCGTTAGGAATGATAGAAACAAAAGGATTGGTGGCTGCGATAGAAGCGGCGGATGCGATGGTAAAGGCTGCTAATGTAACACTAGTTGGCAAGGAACACGTTGGTGGAGGGCTTGTGACAGTGCTTGTAAGAGGAGATGTAGGGGCTGTCAAGGCTGCAACAGATGCAGGGGTAGCGGCTGCTGAAAGAGTGGGAGAATTGATTTCGGTTCATGTAATTCCACGTCCACATTCAGAAGTTGAAACAATATTACCTAGATAGAAAAAATTTTAGAAAGGATTTGTCAGATGGAAGAAGAAAAAAAACAGAGAATGATACAGGAATACGTGCCTGGTAGGCAATTGACGCTGGCTCATATAATTGCAAATCCTCAAAGAGATTTATCAAAAAAAATAGGACTTCATGAAAACAAGGTAAATGCTATCGGAATTTTGACAATTACTCCAGGAGAAGCGGCAATAATTGCGGCGGATCTGGCTACGAAAAGTGCTGAAGTGGAGATAGGATTTGTCGATAGATTTACGGGTTCCGTTGTTATTAGTGGAGATGTTGGAAGTATAGAAGCTGCTGTAAGTGAAGTGGTTTCGTACTTTGAAAATGTGTTAAGATTTAGCATAACTCAAATAACGAGGTCGTAAAATTGAAAAAAATACTTTTAATCGGAAAATCCATGTGCGGTAAAACAACATTGACTCAAAGAATACATGGATTGGACATAGAATATGAAAAAACTCAAATGCTTACATATTCAGATGATATTCTTGACACTCCTGGTGAATATATGGAAAACAGAATGCTTTATAAGGCGTTAATTGTAAGTTCCTATGACTGTGATGTCGTAGGAATGGTGCAAGCCTGTGATGAAGAGCGTAATATATTTCCCCCAAACTTTTCAACAGCCTTTTCAAAACCTGTAATTGGAATTGTAACGAAGGCTGATTTGGGTGGAAATCCTGAAAAAGCGAAAGAAATATTGGAGATGGCAGGAGCTGAAAAAGTTTTTATTGTAAGTGCCTATGAAAATAAGGGGGTTGAGGAACTTGTGAAATATTTGGAAGATGATTCCGAGTAGATTAGAAGGTGATAAATAGATGGATTCGTACGGATATGTGGAAACACGGGGGCTTGTGACTGCAATAGAAGCGGCAGATGCCGCCTTGAAGGCAGCTGATGTAACACTTATGAACTGCTACTATGTAAAAGGTGGAATTGTAACTATTGAAGTGACAGGGGATGTGGCTGCTGTAAATGCCGCTGTGGATGCCGCAAGTGAAAGTGCCAGGAGGCTTGGGAATTTCTTGAGTTGTAATGTTATTGCAAGAGTGGCTTCTGAAACAAAAAAAATTTTGATAAGTGATATTGGAAAAAAATCAGATAAAAAGGCTGCTGCTGTACAAAATGATAAAAAAATTATTGAAAAAATTGGCAATGAAAAAATCGGGGAGGAAATAGGGGTAGAAGAAGCAACTAATCAGACGGTGGCTGAAAATGTAAATATTGAAAAGGAAAACCAGTTTGCTGAAAACCAGTTTGAAAATATTGCTGAAAAAATTGAAACAGAAGGAAAAACAGAGGCTGAAGTTCAGGAAATAACGGAAAATACAGAAACAAAGAAGCAAAATAACATTATTTGGGAAAATAAAGAAATTTCCATGACGGAAACTTTAAAAAAAGAAGATGAAGAAACAAAGAAAATAAAAAAACAATATCAGGAAATGAAAGTGGCGGATTTAAAGACAAAGGTAAATAGTCTTAAACTTGGTTACACATGGAATCAGATAAAAACTATGACTAAGAAAAAGCTGGTAGAAATTTTGATGAAAAATAATAAGGAGGAATAACAATGGCGACATTAAATGCGTTAGGAATGATAGAAACAAAAGGATTGGTGGCTGCAATAGAAGCGGCAGATGCGATGGTAAAGGCTGCAAATGTAACATTGGTTGGAAAGGAACACGTTGGTGGAGGACTGGTAACGGTGCTTGTAAGAGGTGATGTGGGAGCTGTAAAGGCTGCGACAGATGCAGGGGCTGCGGCCGCTGAAAGAGTTGGAGAATTGATTTCAATTCATGTAATTCCACGTCCTCATAATGAAATTGAAGGTATATTGCCTAAGCCAAGAACAGTTGAGGCTGAATAAGAGAACTTAAATAACCGGTAAACGGTGGTTATTTGTGGAAAGGACAGACTATGGATAAAGATTTGCAATCAATACAGGAAGTAAGGGATTTATTAAATGATGCAAGCAGGGCATTTGAAGAATACAGTCAGTTCTCACAGGCTCAAATTGATGAAATAGTAGGGGAAATATGTGAAGAAGCCCAAAAACACGATGTGGAACTGGCAAAACTGGCTAATGAAGAAACAGGGTTTGGACGCTGGGAAGATAAAGTGCTGAAAAATAGACTGGCTTCAGCTGGTGTGTATGAGGCAATAAAGGATTTGAAAACAAAAGGGATAATTTGTGAAGATAAGGAAAAGGGAATAATAGAAATAGGAGTTCCAATGGGAATAATTGCAGCATTAATCCCTTCCACAAACCCTACTTCCACAACAATATACAAAATAATGATTTCATTAAAGGCAGGAAATGCAGTAATTGTAAGTCCTCACCCGAATGCAAAGGACTGTATAATAAAAACTGCTGAATATTTAATAAAGGCTGCTGAAAGAAAAGGTGCTCCGAAAGGCTTAATTGGAGTTATAAGGACACCTGCACTGCAAGGTACGCAGGAACTTATGAAACATAAAAAAACTTCATTGATTCTTGCGACAGGTGGGGAAGCGATGGTAAGAGCCGCTTACAGCTCTGGAACACCTGCGATAGGAGTGGGGCCGGGAAACGGGCCTTCATTCATTGAAAGAAGTGCAGACATCAGAAAGGCGATTAAGAGAATAATAGACAGCAAAACTTTCGACAACGGGATAATTTGCGCATCAGAGCAGTCAATTGTTACGGAAGAAGTAATAAAACATCAGGTTGTGGACGAATTGAAGCGGCAAGGTGCATATTTCTTGAACAAGGATGAAAGGGAGAAAGTTGGAAAAATTCTGATGAGAGCCAACAATACTATGAATCCGAAAATAGTTGGAAAAACAGCTTTGTATATAGCTGCAATGGCGGGAATAACAGTTCCTGTAGCTACAAAGGTATTAATTTCAGAAGAAACGGAAGTTTCGCACTTGAATCCTTATTCGAGAGAAAAATTATGTCCTGTATTAGGATTTTACATAGAGGAAAATTGGGAAAAAGCGTGTGAAAAATGTATAGAAATACTTGAAAATGAAGGAATTGGACACACAATGTCAATGCACACAAACAACGAAAATATCATAAGGGAATTTTCACTCAAAAAACCAGTTTCAAGACTGCTTGTAAACACACCTGCGGCACTTGGAGGAGTTGGAGCTACAACTAACCTTATACCTGCATTCACATTAGGATGTGGAACAGTTGGAGGAAGTGCAACTTCTGACAATATAGGGCCTTTAAATCTTATAAATATTAGAAGGGTGGCTTACGGAACAAAGGAACTGGAAGCATTGAAAAATGAAGGCAACTGTACAGACGAGTGTGGACTGAATACTGGAAGCGGTTCACAAATTAGTGAGAGTGATATAGAAAGTATCATAAGAAAAGTATTGGACGGAATTTATAAAAAATAGATAGGGTGTGATAAAAAATGCCTGTTATAACAGAAGGAATGCTTAGAAAATTAGATAAGGAAGGGCAGCTTGAAAAAATACATATAACTGAAAAGGACATCCTTACACCGTCAGCAAGAGAATTTTTAAATGTAAAAAAAATTGATTTCAGGATAAAGAAGTCGCAGGAAAAATTTGTCAATAATGAGAAGACTGCTGAAAACAAAGTTAAAGATTCTCCGGCTAATGCTTCCGAAGAAAAAGTTATTAAAAAACGGCAGTACAGGGATTATATAACGGGAGCAGTTTACGATAAGAAGCCTGAATTTATGACTCAGCTTTTTGGAGATAATCTGGTTGTAAAAAATCATAAAAGAATTGTTTTAAGAGGGAAATTTGATATTTTACAGGCTGAAATAATAAGATATTGGAAAAAATATGAGAAGAATAAAAAGCTGGAAGGCGACTTTGCACAAGTATATAGATTTGTACGGGATTTATTTATAAGCGAAATGACTGATATGGAATTTCAGGAAAAGGATGTGCTGGGATACGATATTGACACATTAAAGGACATAACTCATAATACGGTAAAATATTTTAAAACAGGGCATCTGTTTGAAATAAACATAGATTTTGATGAATCAGTTATTGATATAAATTATCTGAGAGCTTTGTCGAGGGAATGTGAAGTTGCCGCAGTTGACGCTTTTTACAAGGAAGGAAAAGTGGAAAGGGTGGATATGCTAAAGGCATTGAACCGTCTGAGCAGTATATTGTACTTAATGATGCTAAAGGCAAATAATGGAGATTATAAGTAATCTCAAATTTCGGGAGATACTATGGACAGAAATGAATTGGAGAGAATAATAAGGGAAAAATTACAGAAAATTTTGAGTGCAGAAAAGGATAACATCTTTATGGTGGAGGCTTCGGGACGGCATGTACATCTTACAAGGGAACACGTGGAAGCACTTTTTGGAAAAGGTTATGAACTGACACCAGCAAAGGACTTATCACAGCCGGGACAGTTTGCGGCAAAGGAAAGAGTCAGAGTAATCGGGCCGAAAGGAGAGTTTTCAAACGTTGCAATATTGGGGCCGTGCAGAAATTTTTCACAAGTGGAATTATCGCTTACTGACTGCCGTGAAATAGGAGTCAAAGGAGTGATAAGGGAAAGCGGAAAAATCGAAGGGACGCCTGGAATACTGCTAGGTGTAGGCGATAAGTACGTGCAGCTGGATAAAGGCGTCATCGTTGCCAAAAGACATATTCATATGACAAATGAAGATGCAAAAAGACTTTCTGTAAAGGACGGTGAAACTGTGAAAGTGAAAATTCACAGCGACAGGCCGTTAATATTTGATGATGTCTTAATAAGAGTAAAGGATAGTTTTAGACTGAGCATGCACATAGATTATGATGAAGCTAATTCTTGCGGGTATACTTCAGGAGTAACTGGAAGTATTGAAAAATAGCTGTAAAAGGCATTGTGAGGAGATAAAATGGATACTCAGAATTTGATAGAAGTGCTTGCAAGGGAAGTGTTAAAGGAAATTGCCAAAAAGGAAAATGAAAATTTGTCTGAAAATAATGAGATTATTTTTAAAAAATCAATAATAGTGGCTTTTTTGGGAAATGATGAAATTTTAAAGGACGAATTAAAAAAAGAAACATCATTCGTAGAAAATGTAAAGTTAGACAGCAAATGGGAAGCCATTGGACAATGTGAAAATAAAAAAATACTTGTCGTATCAACACTTGGAATAAATGAACTGATTGAACTTTCACAAGGGAGAAAAAGCATTATAACGGAATTTCTTTTTAACGATGGTAAAGTCGTGCTTGTGGAGGAAGGGCTGGAATATAAAAAATATACTAAACCTGCTGCATTAATCAATCTTTATGACGGGTATCTTGACAAAGTCAGGGAATTTGGAATAAAGGTTGTAAAAAGAACGGAAGTTAAAAATATTTTTAATGCCAAAGAAAAGGTTTATTTGAAGGGCTTGGTAACAGAAAGTGGGCTAAAAAAGCTGGGACTAAAAAATCAAACACTCGTAGTTGATGGAAAAGGTAAAATAACTTCCCTTGCGATGGATTATATAAAAGAAAATAGCATTGAATTGTGCTATGAAAGAGGGAAATAATATGTTAATTGGAAAAGTTGTAGATAATGTCTGGGCAACAAGGAAGGATGAAAAACTGAAAGGACTAAAACTAATGGTAGTTGAAGTGGAAGGGACAGATGAAAGACGTGGAAGCAGAAAAATTGTGGCAGCTGATTACATTGGCGCTGGACAAGGCGACAAAGTGATAATTGTTACAGGAAGCTCTGCAAGACATATATTTGATGCTGAAACTCCAGTGGATGCAACTATTGTGGGAATAATAGACAGTTTGGAATCAGAAAAGGAGTAAAAAAAATGAGAAAAAGATTGATAACGGTAAAAAATCTTTTTGAATATGTTCAAGATAAGGAACTGGTGGTTCAGGCTGATATGATTATTACTCCCGGGGCAAAGGACATGATTAGGGAACAGGGAGTTGAAGTAAGATATGAAAAATCTTGCTGCAAGTCAAACTGTGAATCGGGAAATAACATCAGAAAAGATGTGGGAAAGGATTGTGGAGATTTGGAAAAGAAAGCGATTGAAATACTCGTAAAAGATTACAAAATAACAGATCCTGAAACAGTCCAGAAAATATTATCCAAATTAAAGGAACTACAGTAAACCTACTTTAGAACTAAATTTAAAAGTTATGACTATTTTGCTCACCCCTGGAATTACTTACTTTTAAGCTGGACATTAAAGGGGCTTGAGCATGCAATAGAAAGGAAGTGGATTTGATGGGGTTATTTCAAATAAAGCCGGATATCCATTATGGTGCTAACTCTTTGGATATATTAAGAACATTGGAAATGGAAAAAGTATTTTTAGTTACAGATGAAAATATGGTAAAGCTAAAAGTTGTAGACAGAATAACAAATATCTTAAAATCAAGAGGAATAGATGCCAAAATATATTCGGATGTTAAACCGGATCCTACAGATGAGGAAATTATAGAGGGAATGCTGGAATTAAGTGCATATGATCCCGACTGCATAATAGCACTTGGAGGAGGTTCACCAATAGATGCCTGTAAATCAATGATTTATTTTACAAATCAGATAAAAAGGGCAATGGGACAAAATAAAAAGCCAAAATTCATTGCTATTCCAACAACGAGCGGAACAGGTTCGGAAGTGACATCTTATGCAGTTGTTACAACAAAAGATAAAAAAATACCGCTAAGCGATAGCGAAATGCTTCCTGACATAGCAATCTTAAATCCAGAATTTATAAAAACTCTTCCGCCATCAATAATTGCGGACACAGGAATGGATGTTTTGACACATGCTATAGAAGCATATGTTTCAAAATCTAGAAACCTGTTTACAAATACATTTGCCATTGGAGCGATAAAGACAGTATTTGCTGACTTGGTAAGTAATTTTGAAAATCCGCAGCTGGAAAGAGAAAGAATTAATTTACAGATTGCCTCTTGTATGGCGGGAGTTGCATTTAGCAATGCAGGACTGGGAATAAATCACAGCATAGCACATTCTCTGGGAGCAAGATTTCATAAACCGCATGGAAGATTAAATGCTGTAATCATGTCAAAAGTTGTACAATTTAATGCACGAAATAAAAATGCGGCAAAATATTACAGGGAAATTGTGGAAGCGTTAGGATTTTCTCCTAAAGAAGATGTAGAAGGTGTGGAGATACTGGCAAAGGCTATTAAAATGAGAGCAGCTAAAATGGGAATACCAAACAGTTTAAGTGAACTTGGAATCCCGAAAGAACAATATTTTGATGAAATGGAAGGCATAATTGATCAAATAGAAAATGATATGTGTACAGGAGAAAATCCACGAAGATTTAGCAGAATTGAAATGAAGCAGTTATTGACAGATTTATATTAAATTTTAGGAAAAGAGAAAAAGATGAGAAAAATAATAGTTGTAGACGATGAGCCGATAACAAGAATGGACATTTGCGAGATACTTAGGGAAGCAAATTACGATGTAGTTGCTGAGGCGGGAGATGGATTTGATGCAATAGAGCAAAGCAGGAAGTATAAACCTGATTTTGTAATAATGGATATTAAGATGCCTATACTGGATGGACTGAAAGCGGCGAAAGTAATAACGAAGGAGAAATTGTCTAGAGGTATTGTTTTACTTACAGCCTATTCCAACAAGGAATTTATAGAGGAAGCTAAAAGTATAGGAATAATAGGATATATAGTGAAGCCCATTGACGAAAAGTCCTTTATTCCTAATTTGGAAATCATATTTAACAAACAGGAAGAATTTGAGGAACTGGAAAAGAAATATTTAAAAACGAGTCAGAAGCTGGAGGATAGAAAAAAAATAGACATAGCCAAAAGCATTTTGATGAAAACAAGGAATTTCACTGAAAATGAGGCATACGAGTACATAAGGACACTTAGCATGAACAAACGGTGCGACATGGGGAAAATAGCCGATATTATAATTTTATCTGGAGATGAAAATGCTTAGAACGATATGTAAACAATATACGGGGCTTTCAAATAAGGATATTGAAAAGCTGGAAAAAATATGTGAAGGGCTGCCTGTTATGAGCAAACTATTAAAGGCGGACGTATTTATTGATTGTATGACAGAAAACAGGGATACGGCGATTGTAGTTGCTGAGGCAAATCCAAGACGGGGTTCAAGCTATACTCGAAGCGTTGTAGGAAAATTTGCCTATAGAAAAAATGAGCCAGCAGTATTAAGAACACTGGAAACTGGACATCCGTCACGAGACTACAAGGCATTGACGCAGGAAAATAAAAGTGTTACGCAAAATGTGGTGCCTATAAGAAGCGATAAAACAGATGGTGCAGTGATAGCCGTTCTTATAGTCGAGGAAGGTGTGAATGAGGAAAGCATCAATAAGGAGCTAAGTTTTTTAAACAATGCGACTGATGAAATTCTTATGAGTTCCGTTGGAATGCGGCGGGAGCGGAAAATAATCGACTATATTAACGATGGAATTATAATCTTTAATGAAGAAGGCGTGTGCATATATGCTAATTCCAGAGCAAAATATGTGTACAGGAAGATAGGCTATAAGGATTTTTTCCTTGGAGAGAAATTTGATAATATTGTAATTGACAATGTTGAGTTTGAAGAGGTGCTAAGCGGGAAAGTAAAGGAGAAATCGGATGTAAACATATCAAATATGGTTTTAAGTCTGGAATATATTCTGGTAAAGGAAACAAAAGATGTTAAAAATGTGGTTTTATTTATAAAGGATATTACAGAAATAAAAATCAAGGAAAAGGAACTGATTTTAAAATCTGTTGCAATTAAGGAAATACATCATAGAGTGAAAAATAACTTACAGACAATCGCAAGTCTTCTTAGGATACAGGCAAGAAAAACTGATGATAAAGCTGTAAAAGCTGCATTTAGCGATAGTATAAACAGAATTTTAAGCATATCGGTAACTCACGAGCTGCTTGCTCAAAATGGATTGGATGAGCTGGAAATAAAGGAGGTTATAAATAAAATCCTAAAAAATTCGGTGAGAGAAAATCTGGAGGGACATTTGAAATTAAAAATAGATGTAATTGGAGATAACTTTGAAATTAATTCAGATAAGGCTACAACCATTGCACTTATAGTGAATGAACTTGTGGAAAATTGTATAAAGCACGCTTTTAAGGAGCGGGACAGGGGACATATAACGATTAAAGTGAAAAAAGGGGAAATGAAGTCCTGTGTTTCCATAAGTGATAATGGAATCGGAATGAATGAAAAGGATTTTGAAAAGGGAAGCATCGGGCTAAGGATAGTAAAAAGTCTTGTGAAGGAAAAACTTTATGGAAATCTGGATATAAAGACTGGAGAGAAAGGAACAGAAATCAGCTTTGGTTTTGAAAATTGATTTATCTTTTGGGATAAATATTAATTAAGACAAAGGAGTCTTGTGTAATGATAGAAGAAATATTAAGTGTAGGAATAGATATTGGGACTTCTACGACACAGCTTATTTTCTCAAAAATTTACATAGAGAACAGAGGGACTGCATTTACAGCACCTCAACTTAAAATAATAGGAAAAGAAGTTGTTTACAGAAGTGAAATTTATATTACCCCATTAGAAAATGAAACAAAAATAGATGCAAAAAAGGTTAAGGAAATAATAGAATCTGAATACAAAAAAGCCAATATTCAATACAAAGATGTTTCGACAGGGGCTGTAATAATAACAGGAGATACTGCAAGAAAGGAAAATGCGAAGGAAGTGCTGCAAATTCTTAGTGGAATGGCGGGAGATTTCGTAGTCGCAACGGCAGGGCCCGATCTGGAAAGCATTATCGCTGGAAAAGGTTCAGGAGCTTACGGATATTCTGATGAGAAAAATACAAGTATTGTAAACTTTGATATTGGGGGAGGAACTACAAACATTGTAGTTTTCAACAGAGGGGAAGTCGAAGATACTACCTGTCTTGACATTGGGGGAAGACTTATAAAATTTGATGGAAATGGGAATATACGTTATATTTTCAAAAAAATGTATGATATTGCCGATGATGTGAATGTAAAAATGGAGTTAGGCAGAAGAATAAGCGAGCAGGATGTAAGAAAAATAACAAGAAGAATGGCACAGCTTATTTTTGAAAGCGTTGAACTTTTGCCAAAGACTGATTTATATCGTAAAATAGTAACTTATAAGGATTTTAGGAAGCATAATGGCAATATTGAGCATTATTCGTTTACTGGAGGAATTGCAGATTTTGTTTATGGAAGAACTGAAAAGGACTTGTACAAGTATAACGATATAGGAGTAATTTTTGGAGAGGAAATGGTAAAAGTCCTGAAAGAGTTAAATATAGAGCCTCTGAAATTAAGCGAAACAATTGGAGCGACAGTAGTTGGTGCAGGAAGCCATACGACAGAAATAAGCGGAAGCACAATAACTTATACTGAAGGAATTTTCCCAATAAAGAATATTCCTGTGCTGAAAATGTCTGAGGGAGACGAGCAGTTGCCAGTTAATGAGCTTGGAAAAGTTATTGAAGATAAACTGAACTGGTTTAGCTCTGAAAATGAAATTGAAAATGTAGCACTTGCCTTTAAAGGGCAGCATAATATGGCATATACTGACATAATGGAACTGTCTTCGGTAATTTCAGACGTTGTAAAAAGAAAACATAACAAAAGTCATCCTGTAATCGTCATAGTCGAAAATGATATGGCAAAAGTATTGGGACAATGTATGAAGCTGGAACTTGACGGTTATGATATAATTTGCATAGACAGTGTAAAAGTGAGGGATGGAGATTATATTGATATAGGAGCGCCACTGGGAAATGGAAATGTTTTGCCAGTTGTAATAAAAACGTTGGTATTCAGTTATTAAATAAAAAAATTTAGAGAGGTGGCATGTAACAATGGTATTAAAAACTAAATTATTTGGACATACGTATGAATTTAAATCTGTAAAAGATGTGCAGAATAAAGCAAGTGAATTTAGATCAGGAGATGAACTTGCTGGAGTAAGTGCAAGCACAGCGGAAGAAAGAGTAGCTGCCAAAGCCGTATTAGCTGAATTGACATTGGCGGATTTGAGAAATAATCCAGCGGTACCTTATGAAGAAGATGAAGTTACAAGAATTATACAGGACGCTGTAAATGAAAAAATTTTTGGAGAAATAAAAAACTGGACTGTAAGTGAATTAAGAGAATGGATTTTGGATTCACATACGACAGGGGACGATATAAAAAGAATAAGCAAAGGGCTTACAAGTGAAATGGTGGCGGCAGTTGCTAAATTTATGAGCAATATGGATCTTATTCAGGGAGCAAGCAAAATAAGAATTAAAAAATTCTGTAATACTGAAATAGGTGGGGAAGGAATACTTGCTACAAGATTGCAGCCTAACCATACAACAGATGATCCAGATGGAATTATGTTATCAACTTACGAAGGGCTCAGTTTTGGGCAAGGAGATGCTCTTTTGGGATTAAATCCAGTTGATGACAGTGTTGACAGCGTTATGAGAGTCTTGCAAAGATTTCACGAAATAAAGACTAAATGGCAAATTCCTACACAAATTTGTGTACTGGCTCACGTAACTACGCAAATGGAGGCAGTTAGAAGAGGGGCTCCAACAGACTTGATTTTCCAAAGTATTGCAGGTTCTCAAAAAGGAAATGAAGCATTTGGTATAACTGGGGATATGATTCAGGAAGCAAGAGAATTGGCTTTAAAACACGGAACAGCTACAGGGCCTAACGTAATGTACTTTGAAACAGGACAAGGTTCAGAGTTGTCGTCAGACGCACATCACGGATGCGATCAGGTTACAATGGAAGCAAGATGTTACGGATTTGCCAAAAAATTTGATCCATTTATCGTAAATACAGTTGTTGGATTTATCGGGCCAGAATATCTTTACAACAGTAAACAAGTAATAAGAGCTGGACTTGAAGATCATTTTATGGGTAAACTTACAGGAATTTCAATGGGAGTTGATGCCTGTTACACTAACCATATGAAAGCGGATCAGAATGATATTGAAAACTTGAAAATATTATTGACAGTTGCAGGATGTAACTATTTTATGGCTATTCCAGCAGGAGATGACATCATGCTTAACTATCAGACATCTTCCTACCACGATGACGCCACATTAAGAGATTTGTGCAACAGACGTCCAATAAAACCTTTTGAAAAATGGCTGGAAAAAATGGGAATAATGAAAGATGGAAAACTTACAGATAGAGCTGGAGATGCTTCAATTTTCTTAAAATAGGGAGGAAAAATCAATGTTATCAGAAAGAGAACTAAGGGATGTAATTGAAAAAATAATAGGTGAAATAAAAATAGACGAACCATCGACAACTATGGAAGAAAAAGCACCAATTGTGAGTACAAGTTCAACTTATATGGAAAGTGGAAGTGAATCAGTTGATAATCCACATATTGTAAATGGGGAAGTAAGAGATGTTGGACAAATAAATATTAAGGATCAAATGCTTGTGGATAATCCTGAAGACAGGGAAGAATATATGAAATTAAAACAAAAGACATCTGCAAGACTGGGAATTGGAAGAGCTGGAACAAGAATGAAGACGGAGGTTCTGCTAAGACTACGGGCAGATCACGCAGCTGCACAGGATGCTGTATTTAATGATGTTCCAACAGAGTTTCTCGATGAACTTGGGTTATTTGAAATTACTACAGAATGTGAAAGTAGAGATCAATATATAACTCGTCCTGACTTGGGTAGAAAAATTTCACAGGAAGGAATAAAAACCATAGAGGAAAAATGTAAAAAGAATCCGACAGTTCAAATATTGTTGTCAGACGGGCTAAGTTCAACTGCGATTGAAGCGAATGCTAAAAATATAATTCCTGCATTGTTAAACGGGCTTAAAGGATATGGAATTGACACAGGAACACCGTTCTTTATCAAATATGGAAGAGTTGGAGCGGGAGATCACGTTGGAGAAATCCTGAACGCTGATGTTGTGTGCATATTAATTGGAGAGCGTCCAGGACTTACAACTGCGGAAAGTATGAGCGCCTACATTACTTACAAGGCTCGTCCAGGAATTTCTGAAGCAAAAAGAACAGTTGTGTCAAATATTCACAAGGACGGAACTCCATCATCAGAAGCGGGGGCGCACGTTGCAACACTGATTAAGAAAATAATTGACGCAAAAGCAAGTGGACAGGACTTGAAATTGTAAAAATAACTTAAATAAACCGAACTTTGAGAATAAAAATAAAATTAACATTTTTAGGAGGAACAATGAAAGGCGATAGACTAAAGGCTAATGTATTAGCTGTGAGATTAATTCCGAATGTGGACAGAGATATGGCTAAAGAGCTGGAATTACCTGATGAGCATAGAAGTATAGGTATTATAACTGCAGACTGCGATGACGTTACTTACACAGCATTGGATGAAGCTACGAAAAAAGCCGTTGTTGACGTGGCTTATGGAAAATCATTCTATGGTGGGGCTGCAAATGCAAATACAAAACTGGCTGGAGAAGTAATAGGAATCTTGTCGGGACCTACTCCTGCGGAAGTAAAAAGCGGACTTGCTGCGGCAGTTGACTTTATTGAAAACGAAGGTGCATTTATAAGTGCAAATGATGATGACAGCATTGCTTACTATGCACACTGTGTATCAAGAACAGGAACTTATTTATCAAAAATAGCAGGAATTGAAGAAGGGGAATCGCTGGCGTACTTAATTGCACCGCCACTTGAAGCAATGTATGCTCTGGATGTTGCATTAAAAGCTGCTGACGTGAGATTAGTTGCATTTTATGGGCCACCTTCAGAAACAAACTTTGGTGGAGGACTTTTGACAGGAAGTCAGTCTGCATGCAAGGCTGCGTGTGATGCGTTTGCAGAAGCCGTAAAATCTGTGGCAGACAATCCATTGACTTATTAATGAACAAATCATTAATTATGGTGAAATCACTTTAAAACCAGACTTGAAAAAGTTATGACTGTTTGATTTTGAAAAGGATTGAGCAATAAATAGAATTGCCTTGTAAATTTATAATACTATTTTTCCATTAGGTAAAAAATTATTTTGGTTAGGCAATTCTATATTTTTCTAAAATATTTTGGAAAAGGTTCCTATAAATATAACTTTACTTGTATTTTTATTATTAGAACTTCTGCATGATTGGGAGATAATGCAACTAAAAGATATTTTATGGGAAGTAATCTTGTATAAACATAATTTTGAGTATTTTCGTTTAAAATAAAAAAATTAAATGAAAATTTGGGAGGAATGTAAAATGGGAATAGATAAAATAATAATTATTATTATGACTATTTTTATGGCAATAGGTGGAATAGATAAGATATTTGGAAACAAACTGGGGTATGGTGAAAAATTTGAAGAAG
This sequence comes from Leptotrichia trevisanii DSM 22070, assembly GCF_000482505.1. Taxonomy (NCBI): domain Bacteria; kingdom Fusobacteriati; phylum Fusobacteriota; class Fusobacteriia; order Fusobacteriales; family Leptotrichiaceae; genus Leptotrichia; species Leptotrichia trevisanii. The sequence goes on along the minus strand of NZ_AXVL01000005.1, from coordinate 76,011 downwards.
GGATAATGGCTATGGGTTCACTTGCAGTTGCCATGGTTGGGATTATTTCTTTAGCACCAGTTTTAGGAAATCTTTTGACACCAGTAGTAGGGCCGATTTATTCAGTATTAGGGGCAGATCCTGCAATGTTTGCGACAACACTTCTTGCAAATGATATGGGAGGAGCACCACTTGCATTAGGAATGGCTAAAAATCCTGAAGCGGGGAGATTGGCAGCGTTTATACTAGGTTCTATGATGGGGCCAACTATCGTGTTTACAATACCGGTAGCGTTGGGGATAATTCAAAAGGAAGATAAACCTTATTTGGCAAAAGGTATTTTGGCTGGAATTACTACAATACCATTAGGAGTGCTTGCAGGTGGAATAGTGGCTGGATTTCCGATAGGATTGATTTTAGTCAATTTGATACCAATAATAATTGTTGCAGCATTAATTATTTTAGGATTAATTTTCATACCTGAAAAAATGACAAAAGGATTTGCCGTTTTTGGACAGGCAGTAGTAACTATAATTACAATAGGGTTGGTGGCAGCTATAATTCAAGAATTAACAGGGTTTGTAGTAATTCCTGGAATGGCTTCGATAAAAGATGGTTTAGGAACAGTTGGAGCAATTGCGATAGTGCTGGCTGGAGCATATCCATTGGTTCATTTTATTACAAAAGTATTTGGAAAACCGCTGGAAGTATTAGGAAAAGGACTTGGAATGAATGAAGCTGGAGCGGCTGGATTAGTTGCAACTTTGGCTAACAATATTCCGATGTTTGGAATTTTAAAAGATATGGATGCAAATGGGAAAGTAATGAATATTGCTTTTGCAGTAAGTGCGGCATTTGTGTTTGGAGATCATTTAGGATTTACAGCTGGATTTGAATTAAATGGAGAAAGATTTACTCAAATGATTTTTCCGATGATAGTTGGAAAATTAGTGGCAGGAGTAACAGCGATATTGGTAGCAAAAATATTGTTCTGTAAAAAGGAAACAACAAAATAGTTTATTAAAAGAAAGCCTGAAGACTTGGTAAAAGACATGAGGACATTGATTCAGACAAGAAATAAACAAACAAGATTATTTGTTCCTAAAAATTAATAAAAGGACTTGGGAGGAAAAAATGGATTTAAAAAATTTAGACAGGGAAACATTGGAAAAAATACTTAGAAAAGTGGTGCAGGAAGAATTAAACAGGAAAGTTGGAGGATTTGAAAAACATATTGATAAAAGTGGAGTTGGAGTTGTTAAGATTCCTACTGTAAAGCCTAAAAGATTTGATACAGGAAATCCAAATGCTAAGGTATTTTTGACAGATGTGTTTACAATAGAGGAAAGTGGAAGATTGGGATGCGGAGTAATGGAAATGGAAGAATCCGCTTTTGACTGGACTTTGAGATATGATGAAATTGACTACATAATAGATGGAACATTGGAAATTATAATAGATGGTAACAAAGTTACAGGAAATAGAGGGGATGTTATTTTAATTCCTAAAGATTCCAAAATAACATTTAGTGCACCAAACTTTGCAAGATTTATATATGTAGTTTATCCTGCAAATTGGGAAGATACTTGTAAATAAGAAAATAAATACCCCTAAAGATAGAGGCTGTAAAATGATATGATAATAACAGCCTCTTTACTTATTTTAGAAAAAATATAAAACGAGGTTAATTATGGAAAAATTTTTTAAATTTTTAAATTCAGACAGATACCAGTACACAGAAAGTGAGATTTATCTAAAAAATAATATGCAAAATAAAATTGCAGCTTTTGATGTGTTTTTGCGTACAAAAAAGGAAAATGACTATGCTGTGGTGTATGGAATATCTGATGTTCTTGGGCTTATTGAGATACTTAACGAAACTTCTTGCGAAGATAAGAAGAAATATTTGTCAAAAATATTTGATAATGCTGATTTTATCGAATATATTGCCAATATGAAGTTTACAGGTACAATAAAAGGAGTGAGAGATGGAGAGATTGTATTTTCAAATGAGCCGATATTGACAGTTACTGCTCCGCTTATACAGGGTAAAATTATTGAAACTCCTATTTTGAATATTCTTCATTATCAGACGCTTGCGGCAACAGTCACTTCCAAAATTGTGCTGGCGGCTGAGGGTAGGGGAGTGCTTTCGTTTGGGACAAGAAGGACGGCAGGATTTGAAGCGGCGATGACAATGACAAAGGCCAGCTATGTGGCAGGCTGTATATCCCACTCAAATCTTGCGGCAGAATATTTTTATGATTTGAAAAGCACAGGAACAATGACACACGGCTTTATCCAGACTTTTGGAATGGGAGAAAATGCTGAATACAAGGCCTTTGATGCTTTTATAAAGATGTACAGAAACAAAAATCAGGCACTTATAATGCTAATTGACACTTATAATACTCTTGAGAGCGGAATAATCAGTGCTGTGAGGGCATTTAAGGACAATGGCATAAATGATGAATATGAAGGAATGTATGGGATAAGGATAGATTCAGGGAATTTGGAGAAACTATCGAAGGAATGTAGAAGAATCCTTGATAAAAATGGACTTTATAAGGCAAAAATTGTATTAACAAGTGGACTTGATGAAAAAAAAATAAGAACATTGATAAAAAATAATGCAAAAGTAGATATATTTGGAGTGGGAGATGCCATAGCATTACCTGAAAGAGCAATAAGCACAGTTTACAAAATGGCTAAAATCAATGAAAATAACGTAATGAAAATTTCCGATGAAAGCGGGAAAACATCATTACCGGGAAATAAGGATTTATATAGAGTTTATAAAAACAATGATTTTTATGATGTTATAGCACTAGAAGACGAAAAGCTGGAAGATACAGGAAATATTAAAAAATTAACAATTGATTATATTTCAGATGGTGAAAAAATTGTAGAAAATTATGAATTGCTAGACTTGAAAAAGGCAAAGGAGTATTATGACAGCAATTTGTCCTTTGTGAAAAAAGTATATGGTGAGAAGTTGAAAGTGAAGAGAGTGAAATTGTCAGAAAAATTGGAGAATTTGAAAAGGGAACTTTTGAAAACAAAAAAAATATGTAAATAAAAAAATACCTCAATCAAAAATGAAAGAGGTGTATTTTTTGAATTGTACTCAAAATCTTGGACATAAATAAAATTGTAGATTTTTCCTTAATGTTTTTAAGTTTTTTCTAAATTAAATTTTCATATCATAAAAATTTTCCAGAATCAGTAAAATTTCTTCCCCATAATCCCTGACTTTCCGTTTTCCCATTCCCTTTAACTGGGAAAGTTCTTCAATGTTTTTAGGATTAGTTTTTGCAATATTCACCAAAAGCTGATTTGAAGCAATGATATATGGCGGATAGCCCAAAAGTTGTGCTTCTCCTGCCCGCCATTCTTTTAATATCTTGTATAGTTCCATTTCATCTTCTGTCAAATATTCCATATAATTTTTATTAGTTTCTTTAAATTCTTTCACATCTTGTGTAAAATTATCTTTTCCAGAATTTTTATTAACCTTTTCAATTTTTTCACATTCAACAAAAACCGTCCAGTAATATTTCCCCTCAATTTTTACCAGTTCAGCCTGATACTTCACCATTTGAACATCTCCTAGCACCCTTTCCAATTTTTTTTGCTCAAATTCTTCCATTTTCTCGTCAAATGGCAATGTTACTATTTTTAACACCTCAATTCCCCCTCTTTTTTAAAATTTGTAACTTTTATTCATTCAAATATTTTATAAATTCCTTTTTATTCATCCCAATTTCTTTAGTATTTTTATTCACTTCAGCCTTCAAGTAATTATCAATTTCATCTCTCGTAAATTCGGCTATAATTTTATCATCTGAAACATCTGTATATTTTACAAATGATAAATTTTCAATCAAAGCAAACATTACAACTGTATTCTTAAGAAAATCATTTTTTTCAGAAATTTTTCCAGAATTTGTATTTAATTTCACAAGTATTCCATAAGGCTCTTTTTCCGACAAAATTTGTACAGAATTATAGCTTGTTTCCTTGGGATATTTTAAATTTGATAAAATATTTATTACTTTAGAATTGTCGCCTACATATTTTGTTTTGTATTCATAAATATTTTTATTAGAATTTTGTGATTTACCACATGCTGTAAAAATAACACAGACAATTAATGAAATTATTATTTTTAATTTTTTATTTTTCATAGCAATCACCTCATAAATTCATAATAATTTTTATTGTCTTAAAACTGCACCATAGTCCTTCTCAACCTTAGCCACAATTTTATTGGAAATATCAATAATTTCCTTTTCTTCCAGCGTTTTATTCTTATCTCTTAACACCACGCTGATTGCCACGCTCTTCATTCCAGGCAGCACTCCAACTCCTTGATAAATATCAAACAGTTCCACTTTTTCTATTTTCTTGTCAACTTTCTGAATTGTTTTTAATACATCTCCAACTAGGATTTCTTCCTTCATAACGAATGCAAAATCTCTTGGAACTGCCGGATATTTTACAATTCCTTGATAATTTACCTTTTTACCAATATATTTCTGAATCAAGTCAATGTTAAATTCTCCAACTAGAACAGATGTTTTCCCTAAGTCAAAGTTTTCCAGCACATCTGGATGAATTTCTCCAAAGCTTCCAATTAATTCACGTCCCACAAACACATCAACTGAACGTCCAGGGTGGAACTGACTTTGCTCAGAACGTTTTATCATATAGTTATTGAATTTAAGCTGTGTAAAGATTTCTTCTACAATTCCCTTCAAATCGTAAAAATCGTAAGGAACAGGTTTTGGATTCCACAATGTCTTGTCGTTTTCTCCAGCCAGAATTATTCCCAATTTCACTTCTTCTTTTGCCAATTCTTCGGATTTTTCAAAAGTTCTGCTCACTTCAAAGAATCTAATATTTGAAACATTTCTGTTAATATTGTCCTTTGCGTTTTTGATAAGGCTGTAAAGCAATGTCGGACGCAATGTTACAAAATCCTCTGTAATTGGTTTTAACACATCAATCAGTTTTTCCTGTGCAACTGTATATTTTATTTTTTCCATCGCATCTTTTGGCACAAAGCTGTAGTTGATAACTTCCTTCAGTCCTGCATTTGCCGAAATAAGTTTTACCTGCGTAGAAAGTTTTGTTGTGTCAATAACTGGCTGTTCGCTAATATCCAGTTTTGGCAAAATGTTTTCGATATTGTCAAAACCATACATTCTGATAATTTCTTCAAAGTAGTCCTGCTCATTTTCCAAATCGTCACGGTAACTTGGTGCAGTCAATGTCAAAGTTTCTCCATTATCTACAACTTCAATTTCAAGTCTAGTTAAAATTCCAACAACAGTTTCACGAGGAATTACTTTTCCAACGAAACGGTTCAGTCTTTCAAAATTAAGTTCAGCAGACTTTTTCTCATAAGGAACAGGATAATTATCAACAGCTCCAGCCAATATTTCTCCACCTGCTACTTCCTGAATCAAGTTTGCAAGTCTATTTATCACATTAACCGCATTTTCCTCGTCCACTCTTCTTTCAAATCTATATGAAGAATCACTTGATAAAGTCAATCTTCTTGAAGTTTTTCTGACATTTTGCGAGTTAAAGTTTGCCACTTCTAGAAGGATATTTTTGGTATTTTCAGTAATTTGTGAATTTTCTCCGCCCATTACACCACCAAGTGCTACGGCTTTCACTCCATCCGAAATTACAATATCATCACTATTTAACTCTCTTTCCTGCTCATCAAGCGTAACCAGTTTTTCGTTTTCAAGCCCTGCTCTCACAACAATCTTTCCACCTTCAATTTTATCAAGGTCAAAAGCATGATTAGGCTGATTAAGTTCCATCATCACAAAATTTGAAGCATCTACAATATTATTAATACTTCTGATTCCAATAGATTCTACTCTTTCCTTAAGCCATTTTGGACTGTCCTTAACCGTCACATTTTTAATAATTCTAGCCACATATCTTTTTGCCAAATTGCTGTCTGCAATTTCAACTGAAATATTGTCAGCAGTTTTTTCGCTATTTTCAGTATTTATCACAAAACTAGGATATTTAACTTCCTTCCCGTAATAAGCCCCCAGTTCTCTTGCAATCCCAATATGCGATAAACAATCAGGACGATTTGGCGTAATTTCCAGCTCAAACACAGTATCATTAATTCCCAAATATTCCTTCATTGGTATTCCGGCAGGTGTATCTTGAGGTAAAATCATAATCCCGTCAGAATCCTTACCAATATTCAGTTCTTCTTCTGAACAAAGCATTCCATTTGATTCCACTCCTCTTATCTTCCCTTTTTTAATAACAAAGTCTTCAGCCAGTTTTGCTCCAACCTGTGCTAAAACAACCTTATCCCCAGCCTTATGATTAGATGCACCACATACAACCTGCAAAATTTCCTTCCCATTATCCACTTTACAAATCGTCAAATGATCCGAATCAGGATGCATCTCCTTTTCAATAATATGTGCCGTTGCAACATTTTCCAAGTTTTCCCCCAGCACCTCGATTTTTTCCACTTCCTGCCCAATCATAGTAAGGGCATTTTCCATTTCATTTATTTCTATTCCATCTAAATCTATATACTGCTTTAACCAGTTCAACGAAATCAGCATTCTTTTTTTCTCCTTATTTTTTATTTTTCTTTATTTCAAATATATTATCTATTTTATTTTTTTATTATTAATAAATATTTTTCCTATAATTTTATACTTATCCTTTTTAAAAGCAAAGGGGAACAGTCGCCATCCCCTTTGCAATCCCGGCTTGTCTAAGAATTTTTTTGAAATATTCCCAAATTTTATTTGGGAAAGTAGTCTAAACATTTATTGTTTGAATAAACCTTGATTACTATGAAAACGAAACTCGCTACGTAAAACTTCGCTCAAACAATCGTTTTCATTCCAAAAAAATCACGACATTCTTAACTTAAATAAAATATTAAGCAAAATTTCGTTAAAGGAAAAAGAATTGTCTGAGCTTTTGAAAAATATTTTAAATAAAATCTATTTATCAATATTAGAAAAACTTATATTCAAAAGCGAGTTTTCTTTTTCTTTTATAAGAAAGTTTTGCGTAAAGTGGGGATGCAAGGGCATGGCGTTTGATGCCCTTGCGTTAAAAATAAATATGAAAAAAAAATTATTAATCTACAAATCTAAAATCAAAATTCAAAAAATATGTTTTTATTATTTTTATAAATAATTCAGGTTTTTCTATATACTTCATATTTTTTGAAAAAACTACTTCTCCAGTCTTCTTCTCAATTTGTATATTTTTATTGTTTTTATTTTCTAAAACCGTAATTTTTCTAATTTCCTTCCAAAAATAATTTTCTAAAAGTTTGCCATTTTGATTTTCCACTCTAATTCCATCTTTATTAAAAAAAATATATTTATGTATCTTGACTTTTTCTAAGTTTTTATCCATATTTAAACTAAAAATTCTGTCTTTCATTAAATTATTTTCTTCAATAATTCCGAATTTAAATTCAAATTCATCCTTATTTTTTATATCTTCATTAAATTGATTCCTTAAAACAAATTCAACATAATTTTTTACAAACAATTTTGAAGCCATCCTGTTTAATTTCAAATTTATTATAATTTTTTCTAAATTATTATTTATTATATTTTGTTTATTTTCCACTTCAATAACGAGAAATTCAACATTATCAGAACCATTTTTTAAATTTAAATAGAAATAATTTTTCACATCTTCAAAAAATATTTTTTTCTTTTTCAAGATATCTTCAAAGCCATTTTCATAAAAAATATATTTCCCAACTGAACTTTCTTCCATTTTTAGCCATAAAAACTGAATTGGTGTAAGTGATATAATGAATATTCCAATCCAGAATAAAAACTCAAAATAATTTTTTCCCCAGTTTACAAGCGACGAAATTATAAGAAAAAATCCTAAAATAATGCAAATTGCCATAATAAATGTAGTTTTTATAATTAGAACTTGTGAAATTCCAGCTTTTCCAACTGTTTTTCCTAATATTTTTTCTTTCATTTTCCAAAATTATCCTATTTTTATTTTTAACTGCAATCCCAGTTATAAAGAATTTCTGAAAAATCTTTATTTTTCAACTTTTCACGATTTATAAAAAAGTTTATTACGCCAGCATCTCCGATACAAATTTTCCAATTCCGAGTATTTTCGTCAAATTCGCTATTAAGTTGAAATAACACTGTATCAAATTTTTTATATTCTTCGTTATATTCTCTCGGATCTTCTTGTGTAAAAAAGGCAAATCCATCACATTGTGAATAATAATTTTCTGAATATTGCATAAAGTTCAATAATTTTCTATAAAGCCAATCTTCCTGTGTTTGTTTTAATTCTTTTTCCTTGCAGATTGTTGTGAATATATCATAAAACATGTCTTCAAATCTTTCCTTTTCGCTTATCAATTCAAAGTTCATTTTATAACTTTCATTATTGTTTGTAATGTAGCTTTCTTCAAAATTATAAGGATTATAAATACTTTTTAATTCATTTTCATCATAAAACTCTTCGATTTTTTTATGATAAATCACACGAAAACTATCTTGAACAGTCTGATTATCAAAGTCAAGCCCTAACAATCCATCCTCATCATTTAGAACGAAAAATTGTAAAATCCCTTTTTCTGGAAAATCTGCAAGCCCTTGTAAATCGTCACAGTTAATCTGTGCAATCATCATCATTTTATCGCCATTAGCTGTTTGGGGAATTTCTGCTCCTTTAGGGATATAAGGCAATCCCATAACTTTGCTATCTGTTATTTTTAGTTCATTTTCCGTCAATATAATTTTTGCAAAAGTCTTTGTCTGTGCAGTTTTTTTATATTCAGCCCAAATTTCATCATAAACTTTTTTTGCAAATTCATCATCAATTTTTATTTCTAATTCATTTTCCATTTTTAACCTTCCAATTAAATTAGTAACTTATTATCTAAATTTTTCCATTCTTATAATTCCTTCATCATCTGCTTTGTTTATTCCATTTTTGCAACTATATCCCATTTTCTTATAAAACGGGACAGCTGTAATGGACGCAGGTACCTCGATTCTTTTGGCTCTTAAAAAATATTCATCTTTTTCCATTGTTTCAATAATTTTTTGTCCTATTCCCTTTCCCTGATGTTCAGGCGAGATAAAAATAGTAAATAAAGAACTTTCATCAACTTTATCCCAATATGGTGCAATTGCTCTACATCCAATAATATTGTCCTTTTCTTCTGCAACATAAAAATGTGTCCACGAAGCTCTTTTAAGAACATTTTCAGGATGGAAATTATTTACATAATTTTCTATTAAATCAACAGAATAATCTTTTATATTTGTTTTTCGCAATGTTTCCACTATCAATTCAGATACTTTTTTAGCGTCTTTTTCTTCAAATCTGCGTATTTTCATATTTTTCTCCTGAATTACACTAATTAGATCCTAAAATTGATTCAAAAACCTCTCATCATTTTCAAAAAATGCCCTCAAATCATCAATTCCATATTTTAACATTGTAATTCTTTCAAGCCCCAAACCAAATGCAAAACCTTGATATTTTTTCGGATCAATTCCAACACCTTCCAGAACTTTCGGATTTACCATTCCGCTTCCTAAAATTTCAAGCCATCCAGTCCCTTTACAAACTCTACATCCAGCTCCTTTACAAACTCCACATTCTACATCCATTTCAGCTGATGGCTCTGTGAATGGGAAAAAGTGCGGACGGAATCTTACTTTTCTGTCTTCTCCAAATATTTTTTTCACGATATTTTCCAAAATCGCCTTAAAATTAGCAAAAGAAACATCTTCTCCTACCATAAGCCCTTCCATCTGATGGAACATTGGTGTATGCGACACATCGTAGTCTGGACGGTAAACTTTCCCAATCGAAATCATTCTAAATGGTGGTTTTCTGTCTTCCATATATCTAATTTGCATACCAGAAGTCTGTGTTCTTAATACAACATTTTCTTCTTCGATGTAAAATGTATCTGAAATTTCACGTGACGGATGTGTTTTTGGAATGTTTAATGCATCAAAATTATATTTTACATATTCCACTTCTGGTCCGTCCACAATGTCAAATCCCATTGTGGAAACGATGTCCTTTATTTCCATAACTGTCTTTGTAAGCGGATGAAGTGACCCCACGTTAGCCTTTCTCCCTGGCAAAGTCACATCTATAGTTTCGTTTTTCAGTCTTTGCTGTTTTGCAATTTCCTTCAAGTCAGTATTTACTTCATCAAATCTATTTTGCAGTACATTTTTTATTTCATTCGTAACTTTCCCAAATTCAGCCCTCTTTTCAGCCGCAATATCAGCCATTCCCTTCATAATAGCTGTAAATTCCCCTTTTTTCCCCAATATCTTAACTCTTAGGTCATTCAGCTCCTCAAGATTTTCCACCTCTTTAAGTTTTGCTAACACTTCTTCTTTCAAGTGTGCCAATTTGTCTAACATTTTTCCTCCTGTTTGCTTCACTTTTCTATATTTTATACTATAAAATTTATGTTTTTATTATATCACACTTTAAATATATTAAAAAGTTTAAATTTCCCAAAACAAAAAATAGGCATTGAATAAAATTGAAAAAAATGTTATAATACTTTCATATAAAAAACAATCTGTGTGGAATTTTTTATAAATTTGTGAAAAAAAATCCTTGTTCTTAATTGAGCAGGGATTTTTTTTATGATATAATAAGCAAGTCAAAAAGGTTTCACAAGCCTTTTAGACAGTTTCACACAGATTGGAGGTGGTAACGATGATTAATCAAGACTGGGCTATTTTGCTGGTTATAATCGTTCTATTTTTGATTTTTAGCCGTCAAAGATAGTCGGCACTTGATAATCTCCTTTCTACCTTATGCTCACTGGTTTATCTGCTAGCCAGTGGGTTTTATTATTTACTTTAAAAAAAAATACAATAGATTTTAATGTTTCTCAATTTTTTCAAAAAAAGAAGCAGAATCTCGAAAATTCCACTTCCAAACACAGCAATTCATTTCACTAAATTTACAAATTAATAAACTCAATTTTCGTACTTATCCTCACAATAGACATTTTCACTAGGATACTTATAACATTTCACAGCTATTTCATTGTCTGGTAAACTTCATCTTTATATTTCTTTTGTCTAGTATAAAAAGGTGTTCCTTATCCTCTTGCTGTCTGTTTCAAAATTTCATCAAACAAATCTTCTTCAGTGTATTTCTTCGGCTCTATTCCTACTTTTAATCCATATTTTTCAATAGTTTTTGTAGTAACAGGACCGATTGAGGCTATAATTTTATTTTTCAGAATTTCTTTTATTTCCTCATTTTCAGTCAAGTTTATGCTGTCAGCAAAGGCTTTAAAGGTTGAAGAGCTTAAGAACATTAAGATGTTGCTTTCTTTTATGTATTTTTCAGCTTTTTCCTTTTCCACTTCAACTTTCTGAGTTTTATACACTACAAGTTTTTCATAATTTCGATTGTATAAATCTGAATATTTTTTTTCATTTACTGGAGAAATGTCAGATACTATAAACAGTATTTTTTCTCCTTCCTTAGTAAAGTTCACACTTTCGCTAGCCAGTCTTTCTACCGTATATTCTTTTGGATAAAAATCTGGAATTATTTTATATTTTTCAATTTCTTCAGCAGTTTTTTCTCCCACGACACCTATTTTAACATTTCCCAAAGCACGAATATCCTTTATTTTTTTCATAAATCCAATAACAGAATTTATACTGTTAAATAGAAGGGTGCTGTATTCCTTCAAATCAGGCATTTCAAAATCGACATACTCTATATTAATAAATGGAATGCTCAAAGCCTGTCCGCCAAGTTCATTTATTTTATTTGATATATTTCCTTGTTTTTCCCTATTTCTTGTAACAAGAATATTTTTTCCAAATAACGGCTTATTTTCAAACCATTTCATTTTTTCCCGTAAATTTACTACTTCTCCAATCAAAATAATGGAAGGCGATTTTACATTATGTTCTTTTACTGTATTTACTATTGTTTCCAATGTTCCTGTGTAAGTTTTCTGTCTTGTCGTTGTTCCATCTTTTATTATTGCGACAGGTGTTTTCGGATTTTTTCCGTTATTTATCAAGTTTTCTGCTATTTTTTCAAGATTACTTAATCCCATTAAAAAAACCAAAGTTCCTTCCAATTTTGCAATAATTGGAAAATCAAGTTCTATTCCATTAAATTGCGTATGTCCAGTAAATACGTGAAAAGAAGTATTAATTCCTCTGTGAGTAACAGGAATTCCAGCATAAGCTGGCACAGCGATTGAAGAAGTTATCCCTGGAATCACTTCAAAGTCTATATTTTCAGCAATTAAAGCCTCTATTTCTTCTCCTCCTCGTCCAAATACAAAAGGATCTCCTCCTTTTAGTCTTAGAACTGCAAGTCCTTCTTTACTTTTTTCCACTAATTTATTATTTATATCTGCCTGTAATTTTCCTCCAGCAGTATTTTCTTTCCCCATATAAATCATTTCTACATCAGACTTTGCATACTGTAAGATATTTTCATTTACAAGCCTGTCATAAACAATGCAGTCCGCTTTTTCTATCACATTTTTCAATTTTAAAGTTATAAGTCCTTCATCTCCACAGCCTGCTCCTGCGATATAAACTTTACCTTTTCTCATTTTTCAACTCCTCTTTTTTTATTTCTTCAGCCAATTTTTGTGCAGTTTCCTTTGGATTTTCCCTATTTCCTTCAACTTCTTTAAATATTCTGATTCCGTTATCATTAAACATTCCCTTTAATTTTAATGTATTCCCTTCAATAACCGATGAACAGCCTATCGGAGTATGACATCCTCCATCAAAAATTTTTGAAAATTCTCTTTCAGCTTTACACATTATTGTAACTTCATCATCATTTATAATTTTTAGAAGGTGTCGTATTTTATTATCATTTTCCCTGCATTGAATACATAAAATTCCTTGTCCTGGTGCTGGCATAAAAACATCTGCATCAAAATACTCAGTAATTCTGTTTTCCAGCCCAACTCTTTTTAATCCAGCCGCAGCCAGCACAATCGCATCATATTCTCCATCATCAAGTTTTTTGAGCCTTGTGTGAATATTACCTCGAATTGCTTTTATCTTTACATCATTTCGCAAATTTAGAAGCTCCTTTTCCCGTCTTATGCTCCCTGTCCCAATTACAGAATTTTCATCAAGTTCTTTTAATTTTTTTCCATTTTTTGAAACAAGCACATCACGGTTGTCTTCCCTCATTGGAAAACATGCATTCAAAAGCCCTTCTGGAGTATTCTGTGGCATATCCTTTAACGAATGTACCGCCAAATCTATTTTATTTTCCAGCATTTCCTTTTCAATTTCCTTCACAAACAAGTCCTTTTGCGTAGTTCCTTTTATTTTTGTAAAGTCCCTTAAATCTTTATCTCCCTTTGTAACTATAACTTTCAGTTCTATTTCCAGTGGATTTTTTTTCTCAAATCCTTCAATTCCGCAAAAATTCTCATTTTCTCTTAATTCATCATATTTTTTAATAAGCATTTCCTTCACTTTTTCCGCTTGTGCAAGTGCCAAAATACTTCCTCTCGTTCCAATAATTATTTTATTTGATTTCATCTATTTTCACCCATCTGAATATTTTTCTGATTTGTATATTTTCTTCTTTTTTCAAGTTTTTCCGCTATTTTTTTTAACTGCTCCTCAATAATGTAAGAATATTTTTCTACAATTTCATCCCGTTTTTCCACATTTTTATTATATTCATCCCAAATATTTTCCAAATGATAAAGCGAAACATTTTCAAAATCACCAATACTTGTCTCAATGTCTCTCGGAACGGCTAAATCAAGGAAAAATCGTTTTTTTCCATCATTCAAAATATTTTGAATTTTCGCTGTTTCAAGAATCAAATGTGGTGCGGAAGTGGCACTTATTACAATATCCATATTTTTTATAACATTATATTTCTCGTTAAATTCTGCAGTTTGAACATCTGGATACACTTTCTGCAATTCAATTGATCGTCGCAAACTTCTATTTGTCATTGTCAAATGGCAATTGTTCATTTTGTGAAGAAGTACAAGAATCGACTGGCTCAAATCTCCCACTCCAATTACAAATATTTTTTTATTTTCAAGGCTCTCAAATTTTGTTCTTATAAATTTTACAGCTATCGAATCAAGTGAAATATTTTTTTCGTTTATCTTGCTTTCCGCCCTAAATCTTTTCCCAGTTTCTATCGCCTGATTAAACATTATATTCAAAAATGAAGACGTAATATTTTTGTCAAGAGCATCAAAATATGCCTTTTTAAGCTGTACAAGAATCTGATCTTCTCCCTTTATTATCGAATCCAGCCCACAAATCACCCGCAATAAATAATTCACGGCTTCAGCCCCTTTATAGTCCTTCATCTTCTCAATCCTAAAATCCCTCTTTAATCTCTCAATTTCAAATTCCTTGCTAACATCCAAATAAAGTTCTATCCTAAGGCAAGTTTCAACAGCCACATACCCTTTTATAATCCTTTTTTCCAAATACTCCCTCAAAACATGTCTATACCCCTCTTTTACAAACTTTTCCCTTTCTTCTAAACTCAAATTTTTATAACTAAAACTTAGAATATAAAAATTTTTTACTAAATTTTCCTTCATTTTTTTCTCTCTCCAATTTTTTATTTATTTTTCAGTTGCAGATTTTAAATTTTTTAAAAGAAATTCTTTTAGCGTAGGAAATTTTGTTATATATTTTAAATTTTCAATATTAATTACTATTTTCCCTTCTTTTCTTGAAGAATTTTGATAAATAAAACTTTTTCTGCTTTCACATAATTTTTTTTGATTCAAATTTAAAATTTCTATTGTTTTCATTGCCATTTCATACTCTATTCCATTTTCATATTTTGGAATTATTTCGCCTGTACTAATACTATATTCAAAATAATCTCTAGGATTATATTCAACTGGATTCACAAATTTATCATCCCATTTGTTCCCTTTTGTTGAACCACAAGTTTGATTTTCAAGACAACCAGTCAAAAAATTACTGTAATTATGAAACAACTTTGGAAATTTATCTTTAGGTTTTATATGCTCAATTTGACTTTTCTCAACAGAAATCTGTCTTTCACAATAAGGACAAAAATAATTTCCATCTATTTTCTGCTCATTTTCAAGCATATACTCTTTTAGTTTGCTCTTTATTTCAAAATCAAAATCTTTCCAGCTTTTCCGATTACTTTTCTTTTTAAATTCCGCAAAAAATTTTGGCTCATCATTTTTATTTACTTTCAGCATTTTTTCTCCCCTTCTTCACTTGCAAATCCATATCCACTAAAAATAAATCTCTATCATCTTCTCCTAGAATATCTTTTATTTTACTGTATTTTCTTTCAAATTCAAAACTTTCATAATTATCATTTTTAACCATTTCTTTTACTTGATTAAGCAGTTCGTACACACTAGGATTTCTATCTGTCTCAAGACCCATTATATCTTCCAGAATTCTTTCCATAGTCTGTCCATACGAATTACCAAGTTCTTTCCCAAGTCTAGTCTCTATATTTCCATCTCGATTTTTTATTAATAAAATTATATTCTCTTTTTCCACACTTCCTAAAATATGCGGAGAATGTGTTGCCAAAATTATCTGGTTATTTTTACCAATTTTTTTATAAACATCGACAATTTTCTGTTGCCATTTTGGATGTAATGAAAGTTCTGGTTCATCAATCATAATTATCGAATTTTCAGGCTCTAGCATTTTTATCGCCAAAGTCCGTAAAAACAACTGCTTTTCTCCAGAAGAAAGTTCATTTATCCCAAATTTTTTTCCACTAGAATCTGTAAAAATCGGCATACTATTCTCATCTTTCGATATTTCTGAAAGTTTCACATCCAACTCCAAAATTTCAAAAATCCCATTAATTTCCTCAAAAACTTTTTTTCTGACTTGTCCCATTGTCAAATCTTCCTCTTCATTCGCAACTTTAGAAATCCGAGTTGCAATATAGGACGGAATATCCTTAATTTCGTATGAATCTACGATATTAATAAAACTATATTCTTTTTTCAAATTTGTTTGAGCTTTCTTAATTTCTTCAAAATTAATTTCAATTGGAACATAAATTATTTTGGGAAATATTTTTAATTTTTCAAAACTTCTGCTTATTATTTTTGAATTATAATTTCGATTTTCTGTTTTATTGTGTCTGTAATCATAGTTATAAAATTTTATATTTCTCAAGCAATCTGTAAATTCAATATCTTTTTGTGCTTCTTTTTCAACTTCTGTCAATCCTTCACTATCCATAAGACTTTCCAAGACTTCTATTTCATTCTCTTCATAAAATAATTCCACATTAACAGCTTTACTTCTAAACATTTCAAACCAATAACGAATACTTTCCAAAACTCTAGTTTTCCCACTCCCATTAATCCCAGCCAGAACTATCAAATCTAAAACTTTTCCTTCTGACTCAAAATTCAAATCTAAATTTTCAAGTCCGTTATATTCTTCTATGTGAAGATTTTTTATTTTCATTTGTGGTCACTCCTTTCTATTTATATTTTTATAAATTTTAATTAAAACTATAATTTGAATTATCAATAATTTTATTTTCTTTATCAACATTTATCAATTTAATTCTATTCTCAATTAATAATTTATGTAATAAATTTTTTCCTTTATCTTTATTTTCTAATTTTTCTCCATAATTGTTCATTAATTTTACAACATTATTATGTGTTTCTCTTTTTGCTCTCGTTAAATCATTTTTATCGTATTCAGAATACATAAAGTTTAATTTTATATTTGAAGAATAAATATCGTAATAATCAAATAAACTTTGAAAATATGAATAATCTGCTTCTGACAAAGAATGTCCAAAAAAATTAATTGTTCCTAATTTTTCAGGCTTTGGTAATTCAAAATTTCCTACTGTATCATTATTTAAAATTCTTGATGTTTTAGTAAAATTTTGAAATTGTTCTTCTGAATTATGGCTATCTATTCCAAAAATTGGATTTTTAAAATCACCATGTATATTTACTATACTTTCTATCGACTTTATTCTCCTAGCAATTTCTATTTCTGAAAAAGCTATATCTTTGTATCTATCTATTAAATCTTGTAAAAATATACTATAATTAAAATTTATAATTTTTTTTCGACAAGTCGTTCTAAAAATATTTATTAGTCTATTTTTATTTTCTTCTTTTATTTCTAAACTTCCTATATAATTCCCAAAATCTTTTTCAAATAAATTTAATTGTTCCATCATAAAATCTAAAAAACTTAAATTTTTTCTATCTTTAATAATAACTTTAGCTATTAATAAATATTTATACATTTCATTTTTTTCTATATTTCCTAATATTGTTTCCATTTTAAGTTTAAAAATTTTAGATGTATCTCTTATAAAAGGAAGTATGTTACTTTCAACCTCATTCCAATTCAAATCACATTTTTTTAAGAATATTAAATATAAATAAAATAAATTTTTTTCTATATCTTTATACAGTTGGATTATTTGCATATTTAATAGAGTTTCATCATAATCAAATACAGCATAAACTTTACCTCTTGCATCATAATTATAACTTCCTATTGAATTTTTGAAAATTAATTTTATTTTTTCAAAAAATTCTTCACTAATTTTTCTATTTTTAAAATAATCCGAATATCTTGTTTTTAATCCTAAATATAAATCAAATCCATTTCCTAAAATATATAATTCTTCCATCATTATTTCCCTTTTTTCTCAAATTTAATTTCTTCTATTTTTAATATTTCACTTTCATCAAATATCTGGTATTCATCATCTGATACTAAAACTGCGTAGCCTATCTTTTCAAATGGATCGCACACATTTATAAATTCACAATATAAATGAGGATTACTATAAAATTCATCTCCTTCCATATCGTACTCTATGATATTTTCAAAAGGTATATATCCAAGTCTCAGTGCTTTCATATTATGATTAATTTTTTTACCATTTTCTAACTGTGTTAATTTTACTCCAACAAATCCATCTGTTACTATTAAACCATTAAAATAAAAATCATATATATCTACTCTGAAATATCCTGTATAATCATTATTTAACAACGTATTTTCATAAGGATAATTTTTATCATAAATTGAATGTATAATCATTTTAGTAAATCCAAATTTTAAAAATGGCTTTTTTAGATGTTCTGTTACACTATAATTACCTATACTATTATTATTCAAAAAATCTAAGTGCATCTTTTTTTTCAATGCTATATTTTGTCTAATTGTTTTTATTTTATTATTATGTTCTTTTATTAAATTAATTCCAAAATATGCAAATAATAAATTTTGATAATCTGTATATAACATTGTTTCTAAAATTGATTTATCCCAAACAATTAATTTTTCTATTCCTTTGCTAGATAGATAAGTTCTCATAAATTCAATATTTTTTTTACTTATTGAGCAACTTACTACTAAAACATACACATCTGGTAATAAATTATTTTTTGATAAAAACTCATCTACTATTTTTTTTAATTGTGACTGTGAAATTTTTAGGTATCTTTTACATTGAAATATATACATTCTTTCTCTATCATATAAATTTTCAGTTGCTTCTATATCAATTCCATCATCACTTCCTAACTTTCCAAAATGATTTATTGATTCCCATCTTCTCCATTTATATGCCATTGCTAATATTAATTCTTCAAATCTTATTGGATCTAAGTCTTCAAAATGTAATTGATTTATAGTTCTTGTAACTCGATTTTCTTCTTTTTTAGCTTTCAACAACCTTAACCTCCTCCTCACTCAACCCATACAGTTCATAAACCATCCCATCAATCTCTTTATCCGTTTTTGTAATTTCATTATTTAATGTTTCTGCTTTTGATTTTTCTGCAATGAAATAATCCTCCCAATCAGCTTTTTGAGAAAGGTTTAATTTCACTTTTACTTTTGATAACTCTTTTATAAATTTATCAAAATTTAACAAATACCAATTTTGTAATTTAGTAGAAATTTTTTCTAAACTAAATTCTCTCATAATCATTCGTTGAAATTTTTGTGAAATTTCTTGTAATTCTTTATTTAAAGATAACATTTTATTAGCTTTTTCAATAAAAGACTGTTGATTTATATTTTCTATATTAACTAATGGAATATTTTCAAAAGCTATTTTGGTTAAATTAGTATTTGATTCTCCATAATATAAATTGTAAAAATAGCTAATTAATCTAGAATTCAAAATTGTTAAATAAAATCTTACATCATCTTTTTTATTTTTCAAATTAACTAAATTTGCATTCGGAAATATAATTTTTTGATTCAAGTCTATTGTTGCAAATATTTTATTTCTATTTTGACCAACTATTCTTTGAAGTATTATTTTAGGAGAAAAATGCCACTCTTTCGTTGTTTTATCAATATTTTTTATATAAACATATTTATTTACTTTATCAGTAAAATATCTATGAATATCTCTACCCTCCAAGTATTCAGAACAATTATTAATAATATTATTTTTTATTGCTTCTTCTTTAGTAAATATCCCTTTTTCTATTTCTGTTAAACCTATTTTTATTTTTTTAGGAATACTCATCCATCCCTTATGCAATTCTAGGTAATCCCCAAATCTTAAACTATTTTTTAATAATTTGTTTAAAATTGAATTTATATTAACTATTATTTTATTATTATACTTCATTAATATTTCTTCTTGGCTGAGTTGAATATTATTTTTTAAACTTTCTTTCAAATATAAATTATTTACATTTCTATTTGATACTCTTAAATTTACAAAATTCTTATCTATTTTTTTATTTAAAATAAGAATAGCTGTTTCCGTATTAACTTCTTTAAATGGATAAAATCTATATGGAAAATCAATTATTTCAATAATTTTAGTTTTTTCTAGTAAATATTTTCTTAATAATTCAAAACTTGTATTTGTAAAATAAGAATCACGTGTAATAAATCCTAGATAACCTTTATTTTTCAAGAATTCATTTATTGATTTATATATAAATATTTCATATAAATCCATTTCAGAAAATAAAATTTCTTTGTATTTATCCCAATAATAATTTCTGTCATTTACTGGTATTTGTTTTGTAGAAACATACGGCGGATTCCCCACCACAACATCAAATCCACCATTTTCAAACACTTGCGGAAACTCCTTCTCCCAATTAAACGCCAATTCCCCAGCAATCTCAATATCATCAATCAATGAATTTCCACATTTTATATTATTTTCAAGTGTTGCAAGTGTTTTATTTTTATCAGCAGTTTTTAGCCACAATGATAATTTCGTAATTTCTACACTTTCCTTATTCAAATCTACGCCAAAAATATTATTTTGCAAGATTTCCTTTGTCGTATCGGAAAATAAATCTTTTGTTCCTGTCAAATCAAAAATTTTATCGTTTAAATAATTGTTGTAATTTAATAAATATTCAAAGGCTGTGATTAAAAATGCTCCGCTTCCGCAAGCTGGATCTACAATTTTTATATTTTTTACAGCCTCTCTGTATTTTGTCCAAAATTCTATATGTTTTTTGTAATTTTTGCTGTAAATTCTTTCATCACTTTTTTTACTGCTATATTTTATTTCAAAATCTTTTTCTGTCAGTTCAGGAAGTTTATCTTCGCCTAGCTCTTTTCGTTTGTCGTCAAGCCAGTTTTTTATCGAATTTTCTACAATGTATTTTGTTATATATTTTGGTGTGTAAAAAATACCGTCTTTTTTACGTTTCCCTTTTTTCTTGTCAAATTCTTCCCCATTTAATTCTTTTTTCAAATCCTCTATATCGCTTATAGATTGCTCAAAAATATGCCCCAAGATATTTTCATTCAGTTCAGAGTCAAAATCATATTCAGATATTTTTTTCATTTCTTCAAAAACTTCATTATCGACATAAAGTCCATCCAAAATATCATCATTTTTGAATAATCCACCATTAAAACGAGGAATATTTTCTCTTGAATTTCCTATGTCTATCCATCTACACAATGATGAAAAAATTTCAAAAATATTTTCGATCTTTTTTCCTTTTTCCAAAGTTTTATGAAAAATATTATTTGGCAATAAGCCTTTGTCTTCACAAAAGCAGATAAACAAGAATCTATCCAATAATTTTTGAACTTTTTCAATTATCGTATTTTCATTTACTGCAGGATTATTTTTTCGCATATTTTCAAAAATATGTAATCTAATAGCTTTATATTCGTTATAAAATTTCTTCTCAATTTCAGCTTGATTTTTCTGATATTCTTCAGAAAGTTCTATTGTTTTTGCTTTTTTCTTTTCAGTTCCTACCAAAGCATAAAATGAAAGAATGTAAATAAATTTCTTAAATTCCAAATCATCTTTTAATTTTTCAAGAAAAAATACCTGATATTCTGTCATATCATTTGACCTGTAAAGCCGTATTTCCTTATAGTTTGAAACTATAACCCATTGACAGTTTTTTCCGTATTTTGGAGCATAATTAAAAGCCTGTTCTACAGGCGTTCTTGTATCGCCTGCCTTACATCTAGCGAAACTTTCGCACCTTTCAGTTCAATTACAGCCCTGACATCTTTTTTTCCATCTGCATCAAAAAATCCCAAAACTCCATCAGCCTTCTGCCCATCTAACTTTGTTTTAGTTTCTCTTTCCAAATTCCATTCATTTTTTCCATCCGATTTATTCACAGTCCTCAAGACAGTTGTAAAAATATCGTATAAAAATTCTCCTTGAAACTCTTCTTCTTTCGATTTATCCAGAATACCATTTTCAAGATTTTTTATCCATTTATTTAGTGCCTTTCTTCTTTCAGAAAAATTATGTTTACTTAAATCGATTTCTTCTTCAGCCTTTTTAGCTAATATTTTTGGATTAAATAAATTATTCATCTAAATTTTATACTCCTTCTGCTCCGTAAATTGTTACCTGCTTACATTCTATTAATTTTCCCATTTTTTGTCAATTCAATTTAATAATAAGATACTCAAACATTCTAATCAGTAAATCTATAACAAAATATATTCAAACCTATTTAAAATTAAACTACTAAAAATTATATAAATTTAGGGTTTGAGTAAAATAGTCATAACTTTTGAGTTTAGTTTTAAAGCAGTTTTACTATAATACTAAACCCCTTTTGAAAATAGGAATAAATTTTTATAATAGAGTTGTTTGATAATTAACTCATAATCATTCAACTAAATTATTTTTTATTATTTTTTGGATAT
The DNA here is from genome assembly GCF_000482505.1 of Leptotrichia trevisanii DSM 22070. Taxonomy (NCBI): domain Bacteria; kingdom Fusobacteriati; phylum Fusobacteriota; class Fusobacteriia; order Fusobacteriales; family Leptotrichiaceae; genus Leptotrichia; species Leptotrichia trevisanii. Next base: position 53,815 of record NZ_AXVL01000005.1, on the reverse strand, counting down.
TTTATTAATAAGTATTTTTTCATATTACTATGTTTTTTCTTTTTTATTTTCGTAGGATTGCTCATTGCCGCAAATCCTTATCTTGCAGAAAAGGTTTGTCCTAATAATTAAAATTGTGGCAAGAATTGCTACGCAATAACCTATGGCTAGTCTACGACATTTTTCTGCACTGACAAAAAACTCGCTATGCTCAGACAGTTTTGCCAGTACAGAAAAATGCTCCGACCGATTAATTTATACTAAAATCTATTTAAAAAGTAAAAATTATGTTTTAATCATTTGAAAATATTAAGTTTTATCCTTTAATTAGAAAAATTTGTAATAAATTCGTTATTTAAATGGGATTTAATATAAAATAATAGGGAATATCTTATAAATCATAAGAATCCCCATTTAAAATCCTAATAAACATATTTCGCAATCTCATCGACTATATCGCTCGTCATTTCATCTAACACATATTTTTTATTAGCTTTAATAGTTTTCCATTCTTCCTTAGGTTTATTTGCCTTTTCATCAAACATATTTCCGCCAGTAGTAATTTTTACTTTATTAGTAGAAAAATTAATGCTAAATTCCTCTTGATTGCCAGAATTTCTCATATATGAATTGCTGTCAAATCCGATAAGTTCGAATTTTTTGTTTTGAAATCTAAAAGTGTAGGTATTTTGTGTTACTGACCAGCTTCCTGCACTCAAAAAATAATTAAATTTAATTTTTAAAATATTATTTTTTATGCTGATGTTGTCTAAAGTATCCATAAGAGCTGGATTTTCCTTATCTCCTTCACTTTTGATAAAATCTTTGTCATTCTTGCTTGCCAAAATATAGCTTCCATTTTTTTGCTTGAATAAAACCAAAAGTATTCTTGGATTCAAGTTTAAATATTCAGAGCCAAGATTCTCGTTTTTTACAATGTTCGCCTTATCTTCTTTTTCAATAACAACGACGGTATCTTCAAGTTTATCGTTATTCAAATCCCCTTTAGCCGAAAGAATTGATTTCCAGCCTTTTGGAATAAATCCATCTATATTTTTTGATTTATCTGGAAAGTTTTCGCCAAAAGCAAAAAGTGAGCAAATTAAAAATACCGATAAAATAAATAATAGTCTTCTTTTCATAAATAATGCACCTTTCCTTTCTTTTTCTTTTTTATTCTAAAATTTTTCTCAAAGCCTTAATAACTCTGTCGTTACTTTTTCTGTCCTTAATTGCTAGTCTAAAAAATCTTTCATCCAAAAATTTAAAATTGGACGCATCCCTTATCAGAATTCCTTCTTCCATCATTTTTTCCCGCAATTTTTTCACATTCAGCCCTTTAGAAAACAGTTCATCTTTTATTTTTACACAAATAAAGTTTACTTCAGTCTTATAAGGCTTTATTCCTGAAATTTCATTCAGTTTTTCATACATATATTTTTTTTCTTCTGTTATCCAGTTTAATGTCTTTTCTATGTATTCTGTATCATCAAGAACCGTTATTCCAGCCATTTCAGCGATATTGTTCACACTCCACGGCTCTTTTTTTTCAGCGATTTTCTTTTCTAAATTTTTGTCAAAATAAATTCCGTATCCCAATCGTAATCCTGGAATAGCAAAAAATTTTGTAAATGCACGAGTTACAAACAAATTTTTCTTATTTTCCCCACTGTTTACAATGCTTTCCTTTAATCCATCCTCTAAAAATTCGATAAATGCCTCATCAATAAATAACTTTGTATCATATCTATTGCATTCTCTCAAAATTTCCTCTATTTCAGCCATTTTCAAAAATTTTCCAGTCGGATTATTCGGATTGCAAATTATTACCAAATCATATTTTTTCTCAAGTTCCTTTTTTAATTTCCCAATATTAAGCCTAAACTCGTCTTTTTCTTTTAATTCAAAATATTCAATTTCAATTTTCTGACTTTCAGAATTTTTACACGCTCTTATTGCCCTTTCATATTCCCCAAAAGTAGGCGATACAATCAGCACTTTTTCGGGCTTTATTACTTTTATGAACAAAAATATAGCTTCTGTCGCACCATTCCCCAGCACAATATTTTCCAGTTCAACTTTATTCAGCTGAGCTAATTTTTCACGCAATTCCACATAGTCAGGATCAGGATATCTCTCAAGAATCTCAATATTTTCTGTAATCTTACGTTTTAGACTCTCAGGCACTCCGTAAGGATTGATATTTGAGCTGTAATCCAGTATTTCTGTTATATTTTTTTCCCTGAATATTTTATAAATATTTCCACCATGAAAATCCATTTTTTCCTCCATTTTATGAAAATTGTTTTTATACAATCTCTCATTTTATTTTACATTAAAAATCTTTTAAAATCAAACATATATTTGAATATTTATAATTTTTTTTGTTTATTTTTAAATATTTTTTACTATTATTATTTTTTTATTTTATAGATTATAATGTATAACAGTAAATTTGAATAATATAAAAACTTATTGTCATTTTACTTTTTAAATACGCAAGATATAAAGTGTTCAATCATAGACTCTAACTCTATTCGCTCAATTTATAATTAAACTATACTCAAAAAAAAAAAAAAAAAACAAACGAGATTTAAATCACAATATTTAGAACATAGAATATAATAAGAATAAACAAAATAAATTAAAGGAGTTGAATGTCTATGAAAGTAGTATTTAAAATTTTAGCTTTAATTTTACTTGGATTAACAATAACAGGCTGTGAATTGTTTGATCCAAGAGAGTGGCAAAGACTTAAAAGAGAAGACGTTCTGACAGGTAGAGATTATGACAGATACACTGGAAAAACCACAAATTCAAGACCACATTGCCTTGTAGATGAAAATGGACATAAGAAAGAGTGTCGAAAAACCCCTTATGAAAATAAAAGATTTACAGGTTGTAGTGGCTCAGAGAGAGATATAATGGGAAGAATCTGTACATATAAAGATTATTAAACAATTACCCCAAATATCAGTTAGGAGAGATTCTTATGAACAAAGTATTTAAAATTTTAGCTTTAATTTTACTGGCATTAACAGTTACAAGCTGCGAATTGTTTAGTCCAAAATTTTGGGCAGAAGTAAAAAAAGATGACGTTTTGACAGGTAGATATTACGATACCGGAACAGGAGAAACCACAATTGCGAGACCGCATTGTCTTTTAGATAGAAATGGAAGTAAGAAAGAGTGCCGTAAAACACCTTATGAAAACAAAAGATTTACAGGTTGTAGCGGATCAAATACAGGTATGCTTGGAACTGGAAGAATTTGTACGTATGAAGATTATTAAACAATTACCTCAAATAAATAATAGTTAGGAGAGATTTTTATGAACAAAATATTTAAAATATTAATTATAGTCTTACTAGGATTGACTTTAATCAGTTGTTCAACACCAGATGTAATGGGATATGATGGAGAAGAATATTATCGTAATTAAGATTAAAAAAGATACTATTTAATTCATAGATTGACTAGACTGCACCCCAAAAATTGTATATAATATAAGAGGTGCAGTTTTTTTATTAAGAGAATTTATACTAAACCCTATTTTGATAATGAATTCATTACAAACTTTTTCAATATACTCAAACCTATTTAAAATTAAACTACTAAATTATATAAATTTTAGATTTTGAGTAAAATAGTCATAACTTTTGAATCTTGTTTTAAAGTAGTTTTACTATAAATTATAAAATTATGTTTTTATTTTTATTATTTTAATTTCCTATTTTATCTCCATTATTTCATAAACCTTATCAATATCGACATTTTCTCGCAAAATTTGTGCCAATTTATCGTATTCCCTGTTTTTATATTCTTTGAAACTAAAATCTTCATCGACTTTGTCTAGTCCTTTAAGTTTTCTTACTTCGTTCAGAAAATGATTTGTAAATTCAGAATTGTCAAATATTCCGTGAATATAAGTTCCGACAACATTTCCTTTTACAACGCCTTTTAGCTTTTCATCATCAAAGATACATTTTATCTTGGTTTTTTCCTCGTGTACAGGATAACTGTAGCCTTGATGTATTTCATAGCCTTTTATTTCAATGCCGTCCATTCCAGCGAGTATTCCATCTGCATTTTTTATTTTATTTTCATACTGTGTTGTTGTTTTTGCTGTTTCCATAACTGTTTCTATGTCTAGCAAACCTAAACCTGAAATTTCTTTTAGATTAGACTCAATATTTTGAGGATCCATTATTTTTTGTCCCATTATTTGAAAACCGCCACAAATTCCAAATACTATCGTTCCTTTTTTTGCAAGCCTTATAATTTCCCTGCTTATATTTTTATCAATCAAGTCCTTCATATCTTCCACAGTGTTTTTAGAGCCGGGAATAACAATAATGTCCTCATCTCCAAGTTCAGAGCTTTTTGTAACGTATTTCAAGGAAACATCGTTATAATGGCTAAGTGCATCAATATCAGTAAAGTTCGATATATGTTTTAATTTAATAACCGAAATCCGAATTTTCCCTTCTTTTTTCACATTATACTTATCAATCCCTAGACTGTCCTCTTCCTCAATTCCTAATGGCACAAACGGCACTACTCCCAGAACAGGCACATTTGTCAACTCTTCAATCATCTCAATTCCAGGAGTCAAAAGGCTCTTATCTCCCCTAAATTTATTTATAATTACACCTTTTATACGTTTTCTTTCACTTTCCTCAAGCAGCATAATTGTCCCGTAAATTGCCGCAAAAACACCGCCTCTGTCAATATCAGCAACCAAAATAACAGGCGAATCAGCCATTTCCGCCATCCCTGTATTTACAATGTCGTCTTCCTTCAAGTTAATCTCCGCAGGGCTTCCTGCTCCTTCCAGCACACAAATATCAAAGTTATCCCTTATGTGATTATATGCTGCCATTATATCCTTTTTTAAATTATGCTTATAGGCAAAATATTCCCTTGCATCCATGTTTTTATAAACTTTCCCATTCACAATAACCTGTGATTTTCTGTCTGTTGTAGGCTTTAGCAAAATTGGATTCATAAATGCCTGTGGCTCGATATTAGCCGCTTCAGCCTGCACCACCTGAGCTCTCCCCATCTCTTTTCCATCCTTCGTAATAAACGAATTTAAAGCCATATTCTGCGACTTAAACGGCACCACACTATACCCGTCCTGATAAAATATTCTGCAAAACCCCGCATTGATTATGCTTTTTCCCACATTAGAACCTGTCCCCAGCAACATTATATTCCTATGTTTTCTTCCCATAAATACTGCTCCTATTTTAAATTTATCTAAAAAATTTATAATTATTTTATAAATAATCCATTTATTCTTATTAAAATAATTATAACAGATAAAAATGCCATAAACAAATTAGATTTGCAAAAAATATTTTTATTTTCTTTTAGATTTTATTGTATCTAATATTTTCTTGATTTTATCGCTAAAAAATACTCCAATTACATATGAAATATGCGACATTATACAAAATATATATTTTTTCCCATTTGTCAAATAAGACATTATCGAACTATTTTTGTTTTCAAAAAGAGCTCTAAACACAAAATAAACCAATATTACAATCATTATCCAAATTAATGCCTTTTTATTCATTTTTTTCAAAAATCCTTTGCACAAATATCCTAAAAAATACATAATTCCCAATATTATTATCAAGCAAAACAACGAAAACACAATTATAAAAATCTTCAAAATCTGCTCTGGAGCTTCCAACAAAACCCCAGTAGAAAATAATGTAAAAATAAACCAAAACAAATATGCTAACACTGGATATATCCCTGCCTGAACTAAAAAATAAATTATTGTAAATAAAATTAATCCTAAAGGATTATTCTGTTTCGTCATAAGTTTATCTGTATTTTTTTTCATTTTTCTTCTCCTTCTTTTATTTTTTTTTAAATTTTATTCTGTCTAATACTTTCTTAACTTTATCGCTATGAAATGCTCCCATTATATACGAAATATGAAATATAGTACAAAATATATACTTTTTCTCATCTATTAAAGCATCAATTATTGAATTTTGATCTCCAGCAGCAGCTTTGTACAAAAAATAAATCAATATTACAATCATTACGGTATTTAATCCTATTTTATTCATTTTTCCTAAAAAATCTTTACATAAATATCCTAAATAACACATAAATCCAGATAATATTACCAAACAAACACAATAAAATAGATAAGTTAAAATAACTTGAATTTCTTTTATTTTTAAAATTCCCAAAGCATCTGCTATTCCTCCAAAAATCAGCGTGAAAGAAAACCAGAATAAAAATCCTAATAGCGGATATATCACATTCTGAACTAAAAAATAAATTATCGCAAATAAAATTAATCCTAAAAAATTATTCGGTTTCCTCACAAATTTATTTTCATTTTTTTCCATTTATTTTTCCTCCTTCTTTTATTTTTTTCTTTTAAATTTTATTCTGTCCAATACTTTCTTGACTTTATCACTAAAAAATACTCCAACTGTGTAAAAAATATGTGATGCTGTACAGAAAATATATATTTCCCGTGCTGTCGGTGCAAACATTGCTGTATTTTCATCTGTTTCTGTAAAAATTTTATACAAAAAATAAATTAAAATCGCCATCATTACACTACCTAACAAAGTTTTATTAATTTTTTTCAAAAATTTACTGCATAAATATCCCAAGTAAAATACAAACATAAGCACTGTTAGCAAAGCAATTCCTGTAATCACAATATCAATAATACTTATGGTTCCTTTTGAAAGATTTAAAAATTCTAAAGCATTAAAAATTATTTCTTCTATCCGCATTGTAAAAATTAACCAAAACAAAAGTGCTAATGCTGGATATATTGTTTTCTGAAAGAAAAAGTAAATTACTGTAAATAAAACTAATACTAAAAAACTTTTTGCTTTTGACATAAATTTATTTTCATTTTTTTCCATCCTTTTTTCTCCTTCTAATCTTTATTACTTTTTGTAATTTTTCTATTTTTTATAAACAGATAAATAATTTCCATAAGCAACATTACACTCCAAAACATCAAATAGAATGCTCTGTCTTTTTTATAATTTATTTCCAATTTCTTGCTTAATTCTGAATTTAAAGAAATATTTTCATCTAAATCTCCTGTTTTATCTAATTGATATTGATATAAGATTTCTTTTTTACTCCCAAATTTATCAACAAAGTACTCAGCATCCTGTAATTTTATTTCTTTTAAACCTAATCTTTTTTCTAAAGTTTTCTCATCTAAGTTATATTCAATTTTATTGTCGTTAATGAAAAAATATGTTTCTGGTTTGACACCATATTTTCCTTCGTAAGAATCTGTTTCTTCTATATAACCAACCCAAGTATTATTAATTTTAGCTAATCCATTTAAATACAAAATCAAATCTTCAAGCTTCGTCTTATCAACAAGTTTATAAACTTCATGCTCTGAATCCGAACTCAAAGTTCTTTTTATCAAAAAATTTTGTGATACTTCGAGTTCGCTGTTACGGTTAACTGTGTCATAGGGAAAACGAAGATACCTAACAAATAATAATGACAAAATTGTAAATGCAATAAGAAAATTAAATTTTCGTTTTGAAACAAAAAACCAGAAAGTTAATAAAATTAATATTGGAATTATAAAAGGGGATAACAAGACAAATCCCCAAGTTATATTTGTATCTGTAAGCATATTTACTCCTAAATTTCTATATATTTATGACCCTTTTATTTTTCAGAAATACTTTTTAAAAAACTCTCATAAATCTCAATTTTATCATCAAGATTTTGTAAATATTTTTGCCACTTTTCAATTTCTATATTTACATATTTTTTATGATTTGTCAAAATTTTCATTCTTTCTTTTATCGTTCCGTTCCCTTCATATCGTAAATCTGAATATTTCTTAATTTCACTCAATTTCATTCCCATATCTTTTAATCTTTTTAACATTTTTATCCATTCAATGTCAGTTTCATCGTATATTCTTCTATTCTTTTCGTCTCTTTTTACACGAAACAGCTCCTTTTTTTCATAAAACCTTATTGTATATGGAGTTAAGCCTGTTTTTTCTGAAAATTCCTTTATTTGCATTATTTTTTGTTCATTCTTTTTCATTTTATTTTCTCCTTTCAAAAAACTCTTGACTTATACTATACTCTAACTGTTATCCTTTATTTATCAAATTTATGGAGGTAATAACTATGAAAACAAAATATACTGTTATAACAGGAGCAAGTTCGGGAATAGGTAGAGCCGTGGCTCTAAAATTCTCAGAAAGAAATAAAAATCTTATTCTGATTGCACGGAGAAAGAATTTACTAGAAGACTTAAAAAGTGAAATTTTGAAGAAAAATCCTAATTTGGAGATTATTGTAATAGATTTTGACTTAACAAATGTCAGCAAAATCCCTGAACTATATTCAAAATTAAACAATTATCACATTGAAACTTTAATAAACAATGCAGGTTTTGGGATGTATGGTGATGTAAAAGAGCAGCCTTTAAATAAAATTTTAGATATGCTTCATCTCAATGTAGAAGCATTAACTTTGCTATCTTCTTTATATGTCCAAGATTACCACAACGAAAAAGGCTCTCAATTAATCAATATCTCCTCAGCAGGAGGCTACACAATCGTTCCAAACGCAATTGTCTACTGTGCCACAAAATTCTACGTAAACGCCTTCACAGAAGGACTCGCACTAGAATTAAAGCAAAATAATGCCCAATTAAAAGTAAAAGTCCTAGCCCCCGCTGCTACAAAAACTAACTTTGGAAATGTCGCAACTGGTAAAACTGATTTTGATTATGATAAATCTTATCCAAATTACCACACAGCCGAAGAAATGGCAGATTTTCTCATTCAACTTTACGAAAGCGACAAAACTGTCGGTTACATTAGCCGTGAAACTTTTGAATTTAACTTGTCCGATGAATTTTTTCAAAATGCGTTTAGTTCTAAAAATAATGTGAAATTTTAAATATTAGTTTTTATTATTGATTTTCCTAAAAAAATATTATAAAATATACGAAAATTGTTATTTAGGAGTGATTTTATGAAAAAAATTATATTTGCGTTGTTTTTACTGACTTTTAGTTTAAGTTTTTCTAATTCTGATATTGATATAATATCTAAAGAACTTTGGAGATGTCCTTATTCTGTTGACAGAACTTTTAAGGGACTTACTTATATAAAGTTCTTGAATGAAAATGGCAAGTCGTCTATTTCAGTTAGCATATTGGATAATCGTGCAGCATTAAAAACAGGAAAAGTTTCGCTTGAACTTTCACAATTAGATTACGAAGTAAAAGAAAATGAAAATTCTATCTATTTTACAAACTTGAATGACAAAACACAAGTTTTTTCAAATTACAAATTATCTTATTCGTTTGATAAAAAAAATAGACCTAAAATGGATTTATATCGTATTTCAGATAACAAAAAACTTTGCAATCTTATAACAAATTAAATTATCAAAATACAAAAAATAATTAATAATTTTTAAGCAACGATTTCTTAGTGATTTTCGTTGCTTAATTTTTATCTTAAAATTAGTCTAATTTTGATTTTTTTGTTCTATTTTGTTAATTAACCTCTCATAATAATGATCTAGCTTATTATCTTCATTATAATATTCTCCAACAGCATTTTCATAAGCTATAAACTCTTTGATTACTACAGGATACAATGAAATTTCAAATTCATTATTTTCTATGGAAAGTAATTCTAATTTTCCATTTTCATCTAAAACTAAAGCGTTGTCTTTAAAACTGTTTCCTTTTTTTAAAACTTCATCAAGTTCTACTTTTGTAGGAATTTTTATATTATTTAACAAAAAAGTTTTTACTCTTAAACCTAGATTTTTAATTCCTAAATTTAAAATTTCTTTTTTTATTTCTAATATTTGATTTTTATTAAATCTTCTTTTTTTGGGAAAACAACTACCAAAATTAATATTATCATTTATTGTATCAAAAATCATAGTATTATCAGACTTATTTAATTTATTTCTTTCATCAATGTAGAAATCAATATTTTCTATAATGATTTTTAATTCATACTCTATCTTTAAATTTTCTTCTTCTTTTATATAACTTAAAACTTTTTCGATTTTTTTAATATCTTCAGCCATTAATTTTAATTTTTCTTCTTCTGAAATTTCTTTTTTTTCTTTTTCAAAAATAAGCTCAGGACTTTTTATACATTTACATAAAAACTTTTTCTTTTCATCTTCACTCATTTTTACAGTTTTATGATTATTAAGTATTTGAATTTCATAAAGAAAAAGTTCTAAATTTTTAAAATAGTATAAAATTTTACTACTCATATCCTCTTTTTTTATATCCTTAACTTTTAAAAAACTATATATTTTATCAAGTATTTTCAATTCATTTTTAGAACTTTTACTACATTTTAGTATAATTTCATTAAATTCTTCTTTATTAAGAATATTTTCATAACCATTATATGTTGTATATTCTTTATTGTATTGAGAAAATTTATTAAAAATTACAAAATTACTCTTTGAATACAATTTAATTAGCCTAGCAGTTTTTGGAAATTTCCTTTTTTCTACAGAAGACATATTTCTTTGATAATACCACATCCAATTTGGCAAGTAAATTCCAGGATAAATTTCAACAACTTCTTCGTATTTCATTCCTTTATTTAACAATTTTATTTCTTCGCTTTCTAACCAAAGATAATTCCATTCAGAATTTTCAAATGAATAAAATGTTAATGATTTAGGCTTTATTTTATAAATAAATCCTCCCGAAATTAATTCAATAAATCCTTCTTCATTTGAATTTTTTACTTCTTTTAAGTCTAGACCTCCAGCTCCAAAAAACATATGATTCATTGAGTTAAAATAAGAAAATTTATTTAATACATCTACTATTTGTTTTGAATTTTCCCAAACAACTACATTTGGCATTGTATCAGAAAATAAATTTTTTGATATAAATTTCCATTCATAATTTATTTTTTCTTCCATTTTATAAGTTAAAAAATTTTCTAAATACTCTATTACCTTATCTATGTCTATTCTATTTTCAGGATTATTTTCAGTAGCCTCAAATAATAGTTGTTCTATTAACCCAAGAGGTTCATCTTTAATATAATTTCTAATGCTTATTTTTTCATCTCTAAAATTATATTGCCCATCAAAGCATTTTTTATCTCCTGTTAAAAATATCCACAAAGTTTTAGCAAAACTGTATATATCTCCCTTTGTTCCTTCTGATGTATCTGGATTTCTTTTAAATTCTGGGGCTATTGTCATTCTAGGACCCAATGCTCTATTTTTTTCATCAATAGTTATATTTTTGGCGTTTGGATAATCAACAAGCCCAAAATCACTAAGATACCATTTATTTTTTATACAAAGAATATTTTCTGGTTTTATATCTCTGTGACTAATTTTTTTGCTATGTAATTCTTTTAAAGTTTTAGCAACTTCTAAAACATTTTTTACTATTTTATTAATACAGTATTCTTTTATTTCATTTATATTTAAAGTTTCAGCTTTATCCATAATATACCAGCCAAAAGATTGATCTTTTTGATATTTTTCTGATATATACGAATCATAAATCTTCATAATTCCAGTAACTTCATTTTTAATTTTTTCCATAATTTTTATTTCTCTTTGAAATCTTTTATATTTCATTTTATTATTGAAAACTACATATTTTAGTGCATAATTTTCTTGGCTATATTTTACGAAATATACAATTCCATTTCCTCCTTTTCTATTTGGATTATTATCAGTAATTTCATATTTTCCTATCTTATCTCCTATATTTTTTATTTTACTATTTAACAATTTTACCATCTACTTTCTAAATAATTTGTTTTTTATTAAAAGATTCTAATATAAAATCGATTTCACAAAATATATAATCTTTTTTGTCTATTAAATTATTAATAAATTGATTCCAAGATATGTTTCCATTATAATATCTTCTCTGATTTCATTTAAAACATCTAACTTTTTTATTAAAATTTCTTAACTTATTTATTTTTAAATAAATTTGCTGTTTAAATGAAGTATCTGATTTTTCCAGAATTTTTTCATATACTGTCATTTTTATTTCTCCTTTTTCATAGTTTTCTATAACCTTTCACATACCAATTCCCATAAAACGCAATTCCCAGTTGCCCCACCATTACAATCCAAATCAGTGGCTCGCAAATCATTACACCTAAATAGCCTAATTTCGGAACGATAAAAATTACGAAGATTATTTTTCCAAAAAATTCTATTACGCTGGAAACAAGAGGGATTAATTTCTCTCCGAGAGCCTGTAAAGCGTATCGCAAGTTAAAAAGAATTCCCAGTATTGTGAAAAATGGGGAGGCGATTTTTAGGTAGGTTGAGCCGTTGTGCAGTACGATTTCAGATTCGGAGCCTGACATCAGATGAATCATGTTTTTGGAAAATAAATATACAAAGATTGTGATTCCGATTGCAAAAACTATATCCATCATATTGGCGTAAAATACACCTTTTCGGATTCTATCTACTTTGTTTGCACCTTTATTTTGGGAAACGAAAGTTGCAAGTGCAAGTGCAATTGTAGTTAGCGGAATGTTGCAAAATCCCATAAGTTTTCTTGCCGAAGTATGCCCAGCGATAATCAAGTACCCAAACCCATTTATCGCATACTGTAAAATCAGCGTTCCCATAAGTACAATTGCAATCATAAATCCCATAGAAAGTCCCTGTCCAAGCAGTTCCTTGTACAATTTTTTATCAAATCTGAAATGTTTTTTTCTAGGTATTAAAATTGGCTCTTTTACGTAAATGTAGATAATACTTAAGATAACTGAAATTGCCTGTGCAATAACTGTTGCAACCGCAGCTCCTCCAATTCCCATTTTAAGGGAAGTTATGAAATAAATATCAAGGAAAATATTTAAAATTGAAGCAATTACCAAAAATACGAGCGACATAAAGCTGTTTCCAATTGCACGTAAAAGTCCTGACGACAAGTTATAGGAAAAAGTTACGCCAATAAACATTGTTATTATGTTTATATATTCAAATGCTTCTTTTATAATATTTTCAGGCGTATGCAAGATTTTTAACAGCGGCATAAGAATAAACCGTGATAAAATCATTACTCCCACAGTAATCCAAATTCCAATAACAATCGAGCCAGCCACAGACTTTTTCAAAAGATTCTTATTATTCGCCCCATAATTTCTAGCTGTAACCATACTAAGCCCATTTCCAATTCCTAACGCAAATCCAAAAATCAGTTCAAAAATAGCCGCCGAAGCCCCAATAGCCGCAAGCGAGTTATCTCCCAAAGTATGCCCCACAATAGCAATATCCGCCATATTGTAAAGCTGCTGAAAAATATTCGATACAAGTATCGGTATCGAAAAAATCAGAAGCGACTTCAAAATATTATCATTTATCAAATCAACAGAAAAATCAAATTTTTTCATTTTTTATCCTTTCTTTTTGCTTTTTAAATCGTAAGTTTTTATTCTTGCTTACAAAATAATTTTTTGTAAATTATATAATTTCCAATTTTTTATTCTTCTTAATTTCTTTTATTAATTTTAACTTTGTTTTATTATATCACTAATTTCTAAAAATAAGATAAAAATTTTTTCATTTTTTATGGGTTGACAATAACAAAAAACGAAGTATTATTATTATTATTGAAAATTTATATCTACAGTAAAACTAAGTTAATAATAATATATTTTTTAAATTAAGTTTATAACCAAAGATTATGCTATTCAAAAAAATAAGTTTTTTAATTTATATCAATTTTATTTTAATATAATTTGAGTATAGTTTATAAACATTTTGAATAAACAGGAGGTTACTAAAATGAAAAAAAATCATTTACTCTCAGTATGTATGATTGTCAAAAATGAAGAAAAAATTTTAGAAGATTGCCTAAAATCAGTATTGCCAGTTGCCGATGAAATTATAGTTGTAGATAATGGAAGTTCAGATAATTCTTTAAGTATTCTAAAAAATTATGGATGTAAAATAATAGACGGTAGCCAATTCTACGTAGATGAAGCAAGGAATTTATATTTAAATGCTGCAAAAAGTGAATGGATATTAATAATAGATGCTGATGAAAGATTAGATGAAAATTCTTATGGATTGCTAGAAAAAACACTAGAAAAGACAGATGAAAAAGCTTATGGAATACAGTTAAAAAATATTCAGTATTTAGGAAAAGGATTATGGTGCGAAGTTCCTGCCTTACGAATTATAAGAAATCATAAGGGAATAAAATATGATAATGTGCCTATTCATGCCTCACTTGGAACATCTATAACAAAAATGGGGAAAAAAATAATAAATTCTGATATTTTACTTCATCACATAGATATTTTGATTAATAATCGAGCTGAAAAGAAAAGAGAAAAATACAGAAAAGGCTTGGAAACAATGCTGTTTTCAAAAAATAAAATCATAGATGAAAGATACTACTTAAATATGGGTTTTTATGCAATGGAATACATCGCTATCCAGGAATACGATAAAGCTGAAGATATCTTATTAAAAGCATTGCAAAAAGAAATAAAGTTTAAACCTTTTCTTATGGTATTTTTGTGTCAACTATACATTATTACAAATAATTTCCAAAAATTAGAAAAGTTAATAAAATCTATAGATTTCAATATGCAGAACTTACTAGATTCAGCAGATATAATAGGAAATTACTATTGTTATTTAGATAAAAACCTATGTAGGGAATACTATATGAAACAATGTATAGTAAATCCATTTAAAATATCAAATTATTTAAATTTAGCATATTTAATGAGAGAAAAAGATACTACTTTTGCTAAAAAACTTATTGAAACAGCATTTGAAAAGAATAGTTACTTGAAAAATCCTTTGATATATAAAGAAGGAGATGAATGTAATATTTTTAAACAGCAATCTAATTTTATTTTTCCAATAAAGGATTTAAAGTGCAATTTGTTCTTGGAGATTTAGATTCCTATAATGCTAGAAACCAAGAACTAAATATTGTTTTAAAAAGAGCAGAACATTATAAAAAATTTATTTCAAAATTAGGCTTTAATGAAAAAAAGGGAATTTTAAGAAGTCAATATAACGATTGTAATATTTGCAGAGATTGTTTTTTGATTTCAAAGTATATAAATGAGAGTTATTTTATAAACAAATACATATGTTAGGAGTGAATTCTTATTGTAATACTTATAATGATTTTCTTAATGCAATTAAATGGATAAATAAAAACTACGTAACTCTTTTTTCTCTAATTACAAATATATATGATTTTTCAGATATAGATTTTGTAATTGATAATATAATAAATCATAAACTAAAGAATTATATAAAAATTATTTTTAAAAAATAAAATTATTAGAACGTATCTGGAAACTATTAAAATAATGATTTTTAACAAATTTTTTAAAAAATAAAAATTTTAATTTTAACTTAGTTTATCTAATTTACAAACTCAAAAAATAGTAAAAATAAAACATATTTTGAGTTTTCAGATACGCTTTATAATTCTTCTCAACCTTAATCACAATCTTATTAAAAATATTTATATTTCTTGATAATTTATCTTTTTAACAATATATTTTGAATCAAGTCAATAATAAGTTCTCTAATTTTGTCCTTTCTTTTTATTTTTCAAATCGTAAATTTTTTATTTTTCCAAAAATTCCTTCATATCCGCAAACATTGATATTTCCAATTCAACTTCCTTTTTGCTTGCAGGATGTGTAAATTTTACCTTATAAGCGTGCAAAAATTGTCTATTTATTCCAAGTTCTTTGTTTAAGCCATTTCCGTAAAGTTCGTCTCCTACGATTGTATGCCCAATGGATTTTAGGTGAACTCGAATTTGATGCGTTCGCCCTGTAAAAAGTTCACATTCTACTAATGTTACATTTTTTTCAGGGTAAGTTTTTAAGACTTTTACAGCTGTTTTTGCGTATTGCCCCCGCTCATCAATTATTCTTTCCAAATTATCCCCATCCCGAAAAATCCGTCTTTCAATAACTATTTTATTTATTCCATTTTTTTCCAAAATTTCATTATTAAAATCATTTTTATTTTTCAAATTTAAATTATCTTTTGCATTTTTGCTGTTAAAATCTATATTTTCAAAATTACTTTTACTTTTCAGATTTAAATTATTATTTTCTTTTTTACTGTTAAAATCCGTATTTTCTTCAATTTTATTATCTTTATTTTCAAAAGTTAAATTGTTTTCTATTTTTTCCATTTCATCGTATTTTTTCATTTCTCCAAAATTAACTTTTTCAATTTCAGGTTTCAAATTTTCCTTTTCCAAATCCTGAATCTTATGTTTTTCCCCATCTTTTGCAAGTTCTTCATTGATTCTTGCAATTTCCTCACCATCGATAATTCCGTTCACAATCGCCAGATATTTTTTCTCAAAAATTGAAAAATTTTGTAAAAATGCCTGTGCAAAACTGTTTTTAGCAATAATAATCAACCCAGATGTATTCATATCGAGCCTATTGTAAAATCGTGGAACTCTCATTTCCCCATATTTTTCCAAAAAATGATTTACAATTCCGTTTGCAAGTGTAAAATCAGCTTTTTTCTGTGTCGGATGTGTCAATAAGAATGGCTCCTTATTCACAACCAAAATATCTTCATCTTCAAAAATAATATCAAGTGGCAGTTTGATCGGCTTAATGTCCGTCCCCTTTTTCTTCTCAATAACTCTCAAGTTTCCGTGTGACGGCAATTTCTTAGTTAACCTTACCTGCTTTCCATTCAAAAAAACTTCCACATTTCTCAAACTTCTCCCTGAATAATTCTGCACTTCCCGCAAATACTGCGAGATTTTCATCCTCTGATGTTCCTTTTCAATTCTAAATTTTTTCATTATCTATACACATCCTTTTTATAAATTTATTTTTTTAATAAACTTTTAGTTTTAAAAATAAGTTGCTAAACAAATCTATTATTCTACCATCTTCTAATTTAAATAATAAAAATCAGAAAATTAACGGAATTAAAACCTTTTTTACAAAATTGTACTATTTATAATCTATGTACTTATAAAATATCCTTTAATTAAATTTAATCATTAAGTATCCATATAAGGGATTTTATTTAGAGTTATGAAAAACTGCTCATTGTTAATAAATATTTTTCATAATTTCAGGTTTTTTCTTTTTATATAAGCAAGGGAAATCAATCGCCATTTCCCTTTATTTCGCAATAAAAGTTATTTTAACAAATTTAAATAATGGCATATTAAAAATAATGGCGAAAGTGTATGCACTAACCCTGGCTCGTCTAAGTATTTTTTTGAAATATTCCCAAATTTTATTTGGGAAAGTAGTCTAAACATTCATTATTTGGATAAACCTTAATTACTACGAAAACAAAACTCGCTAACACTCACTTTCGCAAACAAAGATCAGAACTGTTCTATAAAATATATTTGCTATAAAGGTTCTAGCGAAAGAAACACATAAATATGTTTAGTCGTTTTCATTCCAAAAAAATCACGACATTCTATATTAAATTATAAAGATTATTATATTTAAATTTTAGGTTTTAACATTTTGAAAATATTAAATAAGCAAAATTTCGTTAAAGGAAAAATAACTAAATACGAATGTATTTCTTTCGCCATAATTTTTATAATGATAGAACTTATTTATGTTAAAATAACTCTTGTTTGCGAAAGTGAGAGTAGTTTTACAAAGCGAGTTTTATTTTTTCTTTATAAGAAAGTTTTGCGTAAAGCGGGGTTGTAAGGGCATGGCGTCTGATGCCCTTACGTAAAAAAACATATAAATGAA
Organism: Leptotrichia trevisanii DSM 22070; assembly: GCF_000482505.1. Lineage (NCBI taxonomy): Bacteria > Fusobacteriati > Fusobacteriota > Fusobacteriia > Fusobacteriales > Leptotrichiaceae > Leptotrichia > Leptotrichia trevisanii. The sequence continues at coordinate 36,057 of NZ_AXVL01000005.1, read as the reverse complement.
ATAAGAAAAAGCATTTATTAATTATAATATTTATAAATAAAATTACAAAAACCTTTAAGATGGATACTTAAAAATTAAATTTGATTTTTTTAATAAGGCTATCAAACTAATTATTATAAAATTTTATTACTATTTTTTAAATGAGGGTGTTAGTATAAAAGATTTTTATTATTTTTTTTCAAAATAATTATCAGTTTCCCATTTTCAAATTCCACGCTAGCCTCATTTTCAACAATAACATTGCTCACAAGCCTAGAACTTTCCCTTTTTACCTCAATTTTATCCGTTTCAAATTTAAAGCCTTTTAATGTTAATTTTTCAACTTTTTCACTAATTGGAATGATTGAAAATTCATATTCCTTTTTATTTTTTAGGATAAAAGATTTTTCTGCATAAAAAATTTCTTCATTTTCCTGCAAAAAAACCAGATTTTTATATTTTTCCATTATGAATAGGTTGCTCAAAGTCATGTCAATTCGTTTGCCAAGTCCACCAACAACAAATATTTTCTCAACAAAATTCTTATTTTCCGAAATTTTATTAATTTCTTTCAAAATCAATTCAAAATCTGTAAAATCCTTGTCTTTTGGGAATTTTTTTATCAAAATATTCTTACTTTTATAATATTCCAAAACTTTTTTCTCAATCGAATCCAGATCCCCAATAATAACTTCTGGCATTTTCCCGTATTTAAAAGCAAAATTTGCTCCGCCATCTGCACAAAAGCAAACTGCATATTCTGAAACTAACTTATCCATAAATTCCTGCGAATATTTATATTCCCCATTCAAGAAAATCACATATCTTTTCTCCATTTTTCTCCCTTCAAACCAAAAAATGCAATAATATTTACATTATACTTCTTTCTTAAATTATTTACAAGGCGGTGAATTATAATTGTTATTGAAAAAAACAATTAAAATTATTAATTATAAATTTACTAAAAAAATATAAAAATCAAAGACAAAATGGAGAATTATCAATAAATAAAGGGAAATTAAAGAAATGATATTTTTATAGCTAAATGAAAAAGTGTTAAAATAATTTAAAAAAATAGTTGCAAAAAAAACAAATAATTATTATAATGTAGGTATGGGAAAAAAATAGTTTGATTACCAAACTTAAAAATAGTTTTACTATAATAGTATTGGTTATCAATTTATTTTAGTTTGATGAGGTTTAAATTGTTTGAGAGTTGAAATTAATTTGTGAGTATGTTTTTTATAATTTTTGAAAGGAGGAAAAAAGTTCAAATTCTTAGATGGAGCAGAAAATAGAAGGTAAAATATTTCTATAAATTTAAAACGAAAGGAAATGTTTATGGAAAAGGCAGTTTTAGTGACTAGTTTTGGTACATCGCACACAGATACGAGGGAAAAATGCCTTGATTCGATTGAAAATAAGGTAAAATCCAAATATGGAAGTGAAAGAGTAGAAAGAGCCTATACATCGGGAATTATAAGACAAATAGTTGCAAAAAAAGAAGGAATCCACATATTTGATCAGAATGAAGGACTGGAGGCTTTGAAAAATAAAGGTTATGATGAGATTGTAACAATGTCATTGCATATTCTGGATGGAATTGAGTATTCAAAACTTAATGGTAAATATGGAAAAATAACAAAACCTCTGCTTGCAACAGATGAGGATTATAAAAGAGTTGTGAATAATGAAGAGTTTAACAACCTTGATGGAAATGATGCCATCGTGTTTATGGGACACGGTTCCGAAAGTGCGGCGGACAGTACGTATCAAAGGCTTCAGGAGGAATATCTGAAAGCTGGAAGAGATAATATTTTTGTAGCGACAGTTGAAGGAAAAGTAACCATTGGGGATGTTATTGAAAAATTGAAGGGAAGAGGATTTAAGAAAATATTGTTAAAGCCATTTATGATAGTGGCTGGAGATCACGCTAAAAATGACATGGCTTCTGATGAGGATGATTCGTGGAAAACAATTCTTCAAAAGGAAGGATATGAAGTAACTCCTGTATTAAAGGGAATGGGAGAATATGAGTTTATACATGATATGTTTATGGATAAACTGGAAGAAGTTATGTTTTTGGGGAAGGGAAAAATTTAATATATAAAAACTGCGGGAAACTTACATAGATACTGTTCATCTGTTTTAATATACAAAATATGAATTTTGTAAAGGAGGAAAGTGATAAATATCACTATTTTGGAGTGATGGCACAAAACAAAAAAATAATAAAATATGCTATACAGATACTGATTGTACTTTTTGGAGTAAGTTTTTTAACTTTCTGCCTGATTTATATAGCACCGGGAGATCCTGCACAAGTTATGCTGACAGAATGTGGACTTATTCCAACGCCCGAACTTTTAGCCCATACACGAGCCGAGCTTGGTATAGACAAGCCATTTTATATTCAATATTGGAAATGGCTCTTTGGAGTTCTGCAAGGTAATTTTGGAAAATCATATTCATTGAGGATACCAGTGATTCAGAAGATAGGACAGGCATTTATACCTACATTTTATTTATCTTTTTTATCACTGTTTTTAATGTGTATCATTTCTATACCAGTTGGAATATTGGCAGCAGTGAAAGAAAATAAATGGCAGGACTATTTAATAAGAATGATAACTTTTATGGGAATGTCCATACCAAGTTTCTGGCTAGGGCTGATATTTTTAAGTATTTTTGGAGTACAGCTTGGACTTGTGTCTGTTTCAGGAGGGCAAGCCGATTTTAGATCCATAATTTTGCCTGCTTTCACATTGGCAATAGCAATGTCTGTCAAGTATATACGGCAAATAAGGCACGTATTTCTGGAAGAGCTGGGAAAAAGCTATGTAACGGGAGCAAGAATGAGAGGGATAAAGGAACGGGATATTTTGTGGAAACATGTACTGCCTAATGCAATGCTGCCAATAATAACACTTTTAGGAATTTCTCTCGGAAGCCTTCTGGGAGGAACGGCAATTGTGGAATTTGTTTATAACTGGCCAGGGATGGGAAGAATGGCTGTAAAAGCGATAGCGGCTCAAGATTATCCATTAATACAGGCTTATGTCCTGATAATCGCATTCTTGTACCTGATAATAAATATAGCAGTGGATATTTCATATAAATATCTTGATGCGAGAGTTGGGGAGGTTGACTGATTTTGGAAAAATTGAGATTGAAAAGAAAAAATATTCAGCTGGCAGTGTTTTTGACATTGGCGATTATAGTAGTTCTGATAGCGATTTTTGCCCCTGTCATAGTACCCAAGAACCCTTTTAAGATGATAGCTCCAAGTTTGCGACGGCCATCAAGGCAGTATATCTTTGGAACAGATCATCTTGGAAGAGATTTATTTTCTAGAATTATATATGGCTCAAGATATTCAATATTTATGACTTTGGCATTAATTTTTATAGTTTTTTTAGTAGGAACTGTACTTGGAGTAATAGCAGGATATTTTGGTGGAATAGTAGACACTGTGATAATGAGGTTTGGAGATATGATGATTGCATTTCCGGGATTAATTCTTGCTATAGCAATAGCGGGGCTTCTGAACCCAAGTGTCAAAAATTCAGTTATCGCAATAGCGGCAGTTACGTGGACAAAATATGCAAGGCTTGCAAGGAGCATGGTTCTTAAAATAAAGCAGGAGCTTTATGTAAAAGCTGCAAAATTAACGGGAAGCAAAGATTATTCAGTAATATTCAAATATATAATTCCAAACATGATTACAACAATGATAGTAACGGCAGTTTCAGATATAGGAACATTAATGCTGGAAATAGCGGCACTTTCGTTCTTAGGGTTTGGAGCACAGCCACCGACACCCGAATGGGGAGCAATGCTTAATGAAGGGAGAACAACTCTTAGCAGTGCACCGTGGATGATGTTATACCCAGGGCTGGCAATAGTGATAGTTGTAACCATATTTAATATGCTAGGGGATTCGGTAAGGGATTTAGTCGATATAAAAAGTGAGTAGTTTATAAAAATAAAAAAATATATAAGGAGAAGACAAATGTTAAAAAATCGTAAAAGTAAATTTTTAGTTTTAATTTTAGCTTTATTCACGTTGTTAGTAGCGTGTGGAGGGAAAAGTGCAAAAAGTAAAGGTAATCCAGATGAATTGGTAGTAGGAGTTACTACGTTTGCGGATACGCTTGAACCAACAGATCAGTATTTTGGATGGGTTATAACTCGTTATGGTGTAGGAGAAAATTTGACAAAATTTGATGAAAAAGGGGATTTACAGCCATTGCTTGCTGAAAGCTGGAAATTAAGTGATGATAAGTTGGAATGGACTTTTAAAATAAGAGATGGTGTAACTTTCTCAAATGGACATCCATTGACAGCAGAAGCAGTAAAAAAATCAATTGAAAGAGTTTTTGAAAAAAATAAAAGAGCTGAAACATATTTTAAATATACCGCAATAGAAGCCAATGGACAAACTTTGAAAATAAAAACAAAGGAACCTGTGGCAATATTGCCTCAAACATTAGCAGATCCGTTATTTCTTGTTGTAGATACATCTGTTAATACAGACGAATTTGCTCAAAAAGGGCCAATAGGAACAGGGCCGTTTGTAGTACAGGAATTTAAATCTGGTGAACAGACAGTAGTTGTAAGAAATGAAAAATATTGGAATGGAAAAGCAAAATTGGCAAAAGTAACATTTAAAGACATAAATGATCAGAATACGAGAGCATTGGCACTAAAATCTGGAGAAATTGATGTAGCATACAACTTGAAAGTTACTAACAAAGCTGATTTTGAAGGGGATAAAAATATTGTAATAAATGAATTAAAATCGCTAAGATCAACTTATGCCTTTATGAACCAGACTAAGGGATTGAAGGACAAAGCGTTAAGAGAAGCAATAATAAGAGGTTCAAATAGACAAAACTATACACAAAACTTGTTACAAGGTGGAGCAACTCCTGGAAAAGCACCAGTTCCTCCAACATTGGACTACGGATTTAATGAATTAAAGGATGAAAATGCGTATAATCCAGAAAGTGCTAAAAAAATATTGGCAGATGCTGGATATAAAGATACAGATGGAGATGGATATCTGGAACGTCCTGATGGTTCAAAACTTGACTTGAACTTTGTAATTTATACAAGTAGAGAAGAATTGGGAATTTATGCTCAGGCATTTCAGGCTGATATGAAGGAAATTGGAATAAAAGTAACATTAAAACCTGTAAGTTATGAAACTCTTTTAACTATGAGAGATGATTCCAACTTTGATTTGATGATTTGGAATATACTTGCCGCAAATACAGGAGATCCTGAAAAATATTTGACAGAAAACTGGGATAGTAAAGTAAAAACAAATCAGACAGGATATGCAAATCCAGAAGTCGATAAACTGTTAAAAGAATTATCAAAAGAATTTGACAAGGCCAAGAGAAAAGATATAATAGTAAAAATACAACAATTAATAATGAATGATGCAGCTACATTGTTCTTTGGATACGAAACAACATTCCTTTACAGCAATAAATCGATAACAGGACTTAAAATGTATCCAATGGATTATTACTGGATAACAAAAGATGTTGCAAAAGTTAATTAAGGAGAATTTATGTTGGAGATAAAAGATTTGACAATCCAGTATGGAGAAAAGCCTCCAGTGGTTGAAGATTTTTCTCTTTCATTGAAAAAAGGTGAAATAATAGCAATTGTAGGGGAAAGCGGTAGTGGAAAATCTACCGTTCTTTCTTCTATTTTAGGACTTTTACCAAATACTGGGAAAATAATTTCAGGCGATATAGCTTATAACGGTAAATCAATGCTTAAAAATACCCTTAGTCAATGGAGGGAACTAAGAGGAACTGAAATAACTATGATTTCACAGGATTCAGGAGGAACTCTTAATCCAATAAGAAAAATAGGAAAACAGTTTGTTGAATACATTCAGACACATTCTAAAATGTCAACAAAAGAAGCTGAAGAAAAAGCAAAAGATATGTTTTCTAAAGTAAACTTGCCAGATCCTGAAATCATTATGAAAAGCTATCCGCACCAGCTATCAGGTGGAATGAAACAGCGTGTAGGAATAGCAATGGCACTTACTTTTCATCCAAAAATTATTCTGGCAGATGAGCCAACGAGTGCATTGGATGTGATAACACAGGCTCAGATAGTGAAGGAAATAATGGAATTAAGAAAAGCGTTTGACACTTCTATCATAATGGTAACTCATAATTTAGGAGTTGCCGCATATATTTCTGATAAAATAATTGTTATGCAAAATGGAAAAATAGTCGATGCAGGCGATAAAAATGCAATTATAAACAATCCAAAAAGTGAGTACACGAAAAAACTTTTAGCAGCTGTGCCTGAAATTGGAGGTGAGCGACTTGTCTAATATTAACGATATAATTCTCGAAACAAAAAATCTTACAAAAATTTATGAAAAATCAAATAATAAAAAAGTTATAGCTTGTAACAATATAAATTTGAAAATCCGAAAAGGTAAAACTTTGGGAATAGTAGGAGAATCAGGCTCTGGGAAAACAACACTTGTAAATATGCTTATGGACTTGGAAAAACCAACTTCTGGAGAAATTTTGTATCACGGAAGGGATATAAGCAAGTTTACAAAAAAAGAAATATGGGAAAATAGACAAAATATTCAGATAGTCTTTCAAGATCCATGGACAGCCTTCAATCCCAAAATGAACGTTATGCAAATCTTGACAGAGCCTCTGATGAACTACGGAAGATTAAAAAAATCAGAAAGAAAGCAAAAAGCGATAGAGCTTCTAAAAATGGTTGATTTACCCAAAGAATTTGTAACAAAATATCCACAAAATATGAGCGGAGGACAAAGACAAAGGCTTGGAATCGCAAGAGCAATTTCGCTTGAGCCTGAGATACTTATATGCGATGAGGCAACTTCCGCACTTGATGTTTCTATTCAAAAAAACATAGTGGAACTTCTTGTAAAGCTACAAAAAGAAAAAAACATAACAATGATTTTTATATGCCATGACATAGCGTTAATAGAATCTTTTGCACATGAAATTGCTGTAATGTATCACGGAGAAATTGTAGAAATGGTAGATGGAGGACAAATTTCTGAAAAAGCGAAACATCCATATACGAAGTCGTTGTTGAGTGCGATATTTCCTGTGCGAGGATAGATGGTGGAGGTTAAGTAATTTTTTATGAAAATGAAAATTTTGAAGAGCGAGAAAATACTGCTCTTTTTTATTACTTATGTAACAAAAGTTTTGCTTATTATAATTTTTATGTTATAATAGTTATATATTTATATATTAGGAGTAATAAAAATGAGTAAAACAACTTATGCATTTAAATTAGACGATAACTTAAAATTTGATTTGGAAAATGTCTGTGAAGAATTGGGAATAACATTGCCTGTTTTTTTTACAATGGCAGCCAAAAAATTGGTTAGAGAGAGAAAACTGGAAATTGACTTGTCAGAAAAAGATGATTATTTCTACAGTGAAGAAAATATTGCAAGACTTTTAAAAGCAAAGGAACAAATTGAAAAAACTGGTGGAACAATTCATGAGGTGCTGTAATGGTAAAAAGATGGTCTGATGAAGCATGGGAAGATTTTCTTTTCTGGCAGAAAAATGATAAGAAAGTTTTCAAAAAAATATTGGAACTTATAAAAGATATTGATAGAAACGGATATACTGGTATTGGAAAACCTGAAGGATTGAAACATGAACTGTCTGGCTACTGGAGCAGGAGAATTAATGAAGGAAATAGAATTGTTTATAAAATAGAAAACGGCGAAATCTGGTTTTTACAATGTGGTTCTCATTATAAGAAAAAATAAAAGTATGCTTTCAATCTTTTCTTTGAAGATGCTCTTTGTGCTCTGTTTTCTGATTTTAGTTTTTGAACAAAAAAAAGAAGGACTACAACATTTGATGTAAATAGTCCATTGGATAGATTACTGCTTTATTTTTTGAATTTTAAATATAATAATAAAAATGATAATTTTGATATATTCATTAATTATAAATAATACTTCTTATTCTTCATTTAGTCTAACAAGAAAATGTTTAAATTGTTCTTCATCGGTATCTAACTTTTTGAAAAAAATTTCATCAATTTGTTCAATTAATGGAACGGCTTTTTGTAATATTTCTTCTCCTTTTTTGTTCAAAATAACAGCTTTTGCCCTTGTATCTCTTGAATGTTCTTTTCTTTTTACAAAATCATGTTTTTCCAATAAACTTAATATTTGAGATACTGTCATAACATCTATTCCTGAGAGTTTTGAAATCATAACTTGCGTGACTTCGTCGCTGTCTTGTGATAAATAAGCAAGGGAAGCTAAAATAACAAATTGAGGGTGTGTTAAGTTCATTTTCTTTAGCTCTTTTTTTATCATAGAATGCCATTTATTGTATACCCTCATAAATAACAATCCTGTTGATTTTTCTGAATTATCTTTATATTTTGATGTAAACAAGTACCAGTCACCTTATCTTTCCAAGTGATTTTTTAGAATAAATATAGATTGAGGGACATCTGAAAAAACTTGACTTAAAAATTCTAAATGCTGTTCATCTTCACTGTCTAAAATTACAGTATGTTTTATATTTATGCTTCCATCATTGTTATCAATTATTTGATGACCAAAAAGAATATCTCCAAATGAAGTTTCTGTTTTATCCCAAAATTCTTCAAAAGGTTTTACGAGAGTAAGTTTATATTCCATAGGGGGCATTCCTTCAAGTTCCATAGTTCCATATGAACCTGTCTTAAATTCCCCCTTTAATGTGATATTTTTTAAGTCTTTTTCCCAGTCATACCATTTTTCAATATTTGCATAGTATTCCCACGCATCTTCTTTTTTTGCTTTGATTTTTAAACTAAAACTAAATTCCATTGTATTTCCTCCTTATTATTATACGTACACTTATTATAAATTATTTTACAATATTTGTCAACAATATTTTGGTATATTCCAATATCATATTAATAAATTATTTAAATTTGAAAAAAATATATTTTTTCAGGGTTGACAAACATAAAAAACAGAGTATACTAATAACAGAGAAATTATAGGTGTTTTACCAAACTTAATAAGGAAATCGGTTAGAATCCGATACAGCCCCCACTACTGTGAAACTGATGAAAGTACACGATACCACTGAAATATTCTGGATATTTTGGGAAGGGTACGAGTAGGATGAAGTTAGTCAGGAGACTTGCCTAATAATTTTTATATAAAATTTTCTGGGAAGGGAAGATTTGATATACATCAATAAAAATAAATCAACGGTGATTTGTTCCATAAAATAATATTATACAGTGATGGTATAGTGATTATTATGGAAGTTTTGACGTGTATTGGATTCAGCTTTGGCTGATTTTTTTTTTTGGAACTTGCCGAAGGTTAAATTAAATTTGGAGAAGGAGAGAAAATGAAAAAGAGAACATTATTGTTTTTAGTTTTAATCAGTATGCTGTTAATAGGCGTAAATGGTTATTCAATGCACATTATGGAAGGTTTTTTACCTTTAAACTGGGTTATAGTATGGTTTGTGGTTTGTATTCCGTTCTGGATTATAGGGATAAAGAAACTTCAGACTGTTTCTAAAGGAAGCGTGCAGGATAAGATGACACTTGCATTAGCAGGAGCATTTATATTTGTGTTATCTGCACTGAAAATTCCGTCAGTTACAGGAAGTTCATCACATCCAACAGGAGTAGGGCTTTCGGCTATATTATACGGACCTTTTGTAACTTCCATTCTTGGAACGATCGTATTAATATTTCAAGCAGGATTGCTTGCTCACGGAGGATTTACAACTCTTGGAGCAAATACTGTTTCGATGGCGATAGCAGGGCCAATTGTTTCGTATTTGATTTATAAGAGCCTTGCTAAGAAGAATAGGGCAGTTGCAATATTTTTGGCTGCAGCAATAGGAGATCTTGCTACATATGTGGTTACATCTTTACAGCTTGCACTTGCATACCCATCACCTCAAGGTGGAATGTTGGCTTCATTTATCAAATTTGGAGCGGTGTTTGCAGTAACTCAGATTCCTCTTGCTATCATTGAAGGGCTGCTTACAAATGTAGTGATGAATATACTTGAAAAATACAATGTAAAAGGGGTGGAAGCATAATGTCGGAAAATAAGAACAAAAGTGTATTTAAAAAGAATATTATTTTAATAATTGCAATAATTTTAATAGGTGTCATTCCTTTATTTCTCGTAAAATCTGAATTTGGCGGTTCTGATGACAAGGGAGAAGAAGTAATAAAAACTATAAAACCTGATTATGAGCCATGGGCTAAAAATTTAATAGAATTACCAGGAGATGAAACTGAAAGTCTGCTGTTTGCATTACAGGCAGCATTAGGTGCAGGAATTGTAGGATATGTATTAGGCTATTTCAAAGGTGAAAGAAAAAATGCTGATAGATAAAATATCTTATACAAATCCCATAAAAAATATAAATCCCGGAGTAAAGTTTATATTGTCAATGACGACATTAATATTTTTACTTTATACTGGAAGTAAAATAGTATTTGTTTTTAATTTTATACTGTTTAATTTACTTCTTTTATTTGTCGTAAAAGTGAAAATAGGTGACTTGTTAAAGCTGAACTTTATTCCGGCTTTATTTATTTTAACGACTGTAATTTCGCTGCTACTTATAAAGGCGGATATATGGACATTCTTACTTCGTTCATTTTCTTCGATAACAGTAATTTATTTCCTTATCTGCTCAACGCCTGTTATAGATCTGGATTATATATTTGAAAAAATGAAATTTCCTAAAATATTTAGGGAAATGTTTCTGTTAATTTACAGATATATATTTTTATTATTTGATAATAAAGAAAAGTTGCAGAATGCACAGGAAGTAAGGCTGGGATACAGCAGCTTTAAAAATGGGATGAAGTCATTTCCGATGCTGGTAGTCGCCATATTAAAAAAAACATACTACTATAATCTGAATTCTATAAAGGCTGTGGAATCACGGATGGGAAAAGAGTTTATCTTTTCTCATAGAAAATATAAAAAAATTGGGTTTGAAATAATTTTTGTAATAATAATATTTGCAATAAACTTATATCTGGTGGTAAAATACAATGCTTAGACTTGAAAATATAACCTTTTCGTATGATAAAGAAACAGAGGCTCTGAAAGATATAACTTTGAATATTGAAAAAGGTAGAAAAACATTATTTCTTGGGGAAAATGGCTCAGGAAAATCAACTTTATTTTTAATAATGAACGGACTTTTGCAGGCGCAAAAGGGCAGTATCTATTTTGAAGGGGAAAAAATAAAACATAAAAAAAAGGATTTGGAAGATCTGAGAAGAAAAGTTGGGATAATTTTTCAAGATCCCGAAATACAAATTTTTGCTCCTTTAGTGTTTCAGGAAGTAGCCTATGGGCCTGAAAATCTTGGCTATTCCAGTGAAAAAGTGGAAGAAAATGTAAACAGGGCAATGGAAGAAATCAATATAACAGATTTAAAAGATAGACCTTGTCATCATCTGAGCTATGGACAGAAAAAAAGGGTCTCAATAGCTGCAATTACAGCAATGGAGCCAGAACTGCTCATTCTGGATGAACCAACTGCGTGGCTTGATTCTAGAAATACAAAAAGAGTGTCAGAAATTTTGGATAACTTTTCCAAAGCGGGGAAAACGATGGTAGTATCAACGCATGATACTGATTTTGCCTATGAATTTGCTGATTATATCTATGTGCTTGAAAAAGGGAGAATTGTACGGCAAGGGAGCAGGGACGAGGTTTTTGAGGATTTTGAATTTTTGAAGAAATTAAATTTGAATATTCCAAATGTACTGAAAATAAAAAGCTATCTCAAGTATAAAAATCTTGATGAAAATGATTACTATAAATTTTTGGAGGAAAAAAACTTGTTATGAAAAAAATACTTATATCAGGAGCAATGAGTGGTAGTGGGAAAACTACAGTAAGCAGCATATTAATGTCGGCTTTTGAAAACGTGGCACCTTTTAAGGTAGGTCCTGACTACATTGATCCTGGCTATCATGAACTTTTCACAGGAAACAAGTCTTATAATCTGGATGCATTTATGTTTGACGAAAACACATTAAGGCATATATTTGAAACAGGAGCAAAAGGCAGTAATATCGCTATAGTCGAGGGAGTTATGGGGCTTTATGATGGAATTGGGCATGAAAAGGATAATTTTAGTACAGCTCATGTATCAAGAATACTTGATATTCCAGTAATTCTCGTAGTTAACGCAAAAGGAATCTCCACAAGTATAGCTGCCGAAGTTCTGGGTTTCAAATTGTTTGACAAAAATGTTAAAATAAAGGGTATTATTTTAAATAATGTTTCTTCTGAAAAGCTATACTTGAACTTGAAGGAAGCGGTAGAAAGATTTACAGGGATAGAATGCGTAGGATATTTGCCGAAAAATGAGAAATTATCGGTGGAAAGCAGACATTTGGGGTTGAAACAGGCTTTTGAACTGAAAGGTTCAAAAGAACTTGAGGAAAAGAAACAGCTGTTTAAAAAAATTGCACAAAATTGCTTAAATTTGGAAAGAATTTATGAAATAGCAGAAGAATTTCAAGTTAAGGGAGATATGGACTGTTTTGAGCCAATAAAAGGCTTGAAGGGCAAGTATAAAGGAAAACGTGTGGGAATTGCCAAAGATAGGGCATTTTCCTTTTACTATGAGTCAAATCTTTCGCTTATGAAATTCTCAGGCTTGGAAATAGTCGAATTCAGTCCTATAAAAGATGAAAAAATACCGGAAAACCTGGATATGATCTATCTTGGCGGAGGCTATCCCGAACTTTACTGGAAAGAATTGTCTGAAAATGTTTCCACGAAGAAAAGCATAAGGCAGGCTTATGAAAATGGAGTAAAAATCTATGGAGAATGTGGTGGATTTATCTATTTGACGAATAAGCTGAACTTGCTAGATGGAAATAGCGGGAATTTCTGCGGAATTATAGATGTGGAAATTTCCATGAAAAACAGGTTAAATATCGGAAGATTTGGATACATAAATATAAAAACTGAAAATGGGATTTGTACAAAAGGACACGAATTTCATTATTCAGAAATTTCTGTAGACAATGAAAAGGAAAAATTTTTCAAAATAGAAAAAAACGATGGAAGAAATTGGGTTTGTGGATATAAGAAAAAGAGCCTGCTGGCAGGTTATCCGCATATTTCTTTTTATTCAAATATAGAATTTTTTAAATATTTAATAGAAGAGTTGTAGTTAAAAATTTTATGAAAAAAATTTTTATTAATAAATGCTTTTTTTGTAATTTTCATATATTTTTTATGTAAAAGTAATTAGTCTAATAGGGTTTAATTTCGGATTATTTTGTTTAATAACAGTTTTTACTATTTTTATTATATTTTTTCTTTTTTTGCAGGATTGCTCATTGCCGCAAATTCTACACCTATGGCTAGACTACGACTTTTATTTGTCCAACTCCGAAACTCCTCCTTTCAGTCGTCAGACAGTCGTAGTTGAACAAATAAAAGCTCCGTCAGTTTATTAAAACTAAAATATAATTTTTCGTTTTTTAAATAGGGAATAATATAAAATTGTCGTGATTTTTTGGAAATGAAATTGACTGTTTGAGCGAAGTTTAACGTAGCGAGTTTCGATTTTATTTTCAAAAAATGCTTAGACGAGCCGGGATTGTAAAGGGGATGGCGACTGATTTCCTTTACATTAAAAAAAAGAAAAAATATTGAAGTAAAAGAAAAAAATATATATTAACAATAATTTATTTTATCAAAGTTTAAATAAAAACCATCAAACATTAAATTGAATAAGTGAAAATAAATTATCAAATACACCTAAATAAAAATAAAAAATACAAAAAAAGGAGAATGAATTTATGTCATATATTAAAGATCCGAAAGGGATAGAAGTTAGAAGTTTTGAGATAATAACGGAAGGGTTGGGGAACAAAGTTGATCATTTTGCTGAAAATGAGAAACCGATTGTGAAAAGGCTTGTGCATACTACTGGGGATTTTGGTTATGCAGATATTACAGAGTTTCATAATGATGCTGTAAATTCGGCTATGGAAGCGATAAAATCAGGGTGTAGGATATATTGCGATACAAATATGATTGTTACTGGATTAAATAAAATGGGACTTTCGAAATTTGGATGTTCGGCATACTGCCTTGTAAATGACGAGGAAGTGGCAAAAGAAGCTAAGGAAAGAGGAATTACAAGATCAATGGTTGGAATTGAAAGAGCAGTAAAAGATAAGGATACAAAAATATTTTTGATTGGAAATGCTCCAACAGCATTATTTAAACTTCTTGAAGAGATAGATAAAGATGGAGCAGAAAAACCTAAATTGATTGCAGGAGTGCCAGTAGGCTTTGTAGGATGCCCTGAATCAAAGGCGGCACTTTCAGGTTACGATGTGCCGTTTATAAGGACTAACGGTACAAAAGGCGGAAGCACAGTGGCTGTGGCAGTATTGCACGGAATATTGTATCAGATGTTTGAAAGAGATAGATATTAAATACAGAATTTAAAATAAAAAGGGGAAGTGAAAATGGAAGAATATGTATATTTTAATGGCAAGAAGCTAAGATATGGCTATACAACGGGAAGTTCTGCAACCGCAGCTACAAAAGCCGCATTAATATATCTTCTAGATAACGAAAGAAATGATATATCAGAAGTAACTATCGAACTTCCCTCAGGAAAACCCTTGACAATAAAAGTGGATTCATTAAAAATAAAAGAAAATTACGCTTTGGCATCAGTCTTAAAAGACGGTGGAGATGATCCTGATGTTACCCACGGTTTGGAAATTTTTTCAAAAGTAAATTTGAGAAATGACTCAAAAATAAATATCTTTGGCGGAATAGGAGTTGGAAAAGTTACTAAAAAAGGGCTTCCTATCGCTCCTGGAAATTCCGCAATAAATCCGGTACCCTTAAAAATGATAAGACAGGCTGTGGAAAGTGTATTGCCGCAAGGTATGGGGGCAGATGTGGAAATATTTGTTCCAAAAGGTGAAGAAACTGCTAAAAAGACATTGAATGCAAAACTTGGAATTATTGGTGGAATCTCGATCCTTGGGACGACTGGGATAGTAAAGCCAATGTCGGAAGAAGCGTGGAAAGCGTCGCTTGCTATCGAGTTAAAAATGGCTCTTGAAAATTCAGAAAATGGAGAAGCTATTTTTTTATTTGGAAACAGGGGGAAAAAATATTTAACTGACAACTTTGAGGATAACACTTCTCAATCGGTTGTAATAAGCAACTTTGTGGGCTATATGTTTGACAGGGCATGTGAATTTGAGGCAAAAAAAATTTACTTTATTGGTGAACTTGGAAAATTTGTGAAAGTTGCAGGAGGGATATTTCATACACACAGCAGGGTTTCTGACGCAAAAATGGAAATTCTCACAGCGAATGCGCTGCTTGTAGGCGAAAACATGGAAAACCTAAAAAAGATAATGGCTTCCAACACAACCGAAGAAGCTACAAAATACATTGAAAAAACAGAAGTTTACGATCTTCTGGCAAAAAAAGCCAAACAGAAATGTGAAGAATATTGCCGAAGAAACGGTTGGGATCTGGAAGTGGAAACACTTATTATTTCTGCTGAAAGAAAAGAGCTGGGAAGCAGTAAGAACTTTTTTGATAATTTTAAAAGAAAAGGGCTTTAAGGATATAGAAGTTGTTACGGTTGTTGTTAGCAGATTGAAAAAATCAGACAATACTATGATGTTTGGAAAAAATACTATTTGTATAGTAGATCTGTTAGACAGCCTAAGTTTTTTATTTTCACAAGGGGTTAATACCCCTTGTTTCAGAATATTTGTTTTATCAAATTCTAAATGCAAGTTTAATTAAATTTATGAAGAAATAAAAGCTGGTAAAACCTCATTGATAATTTTTAAATTATAGGATTACATTCCTTAAAAAATTAAAAATTCTAAAATTTAAGGAATACATTCCTTAAATTCTATTAATTTATAGAAAAATAGGATTACATTCCATAAAATTTGATTTTTGAATAAAAAAGGGATATAATTTAAAAGGAAATGAGGTGTTAAAATGATAAGAATAGATAGAAAAGAATATTTAGATATTTTAGTAAAATCAAAAGACAGACAGATAATAAAGGTTGTGTCTGGTGTAAGAAGATGTGGAAAATCCACTCTTTTTGAGATATATAAAGATTTTCTGCTTGAAAATGGAGTTGCAAAAAATCAGATTATATCCATAAATTTTGAAGATATGGATTATGAAGAACTTACAAATTACAAAAAACTTTACGAATATATAAAATCTAAAATAATTGAAGATAAAAGGAATTACATATTTTTAGATGAAATTCAGCATGTGGATAAATTTGAAAAAGTTGTAGACAGCCTTTTTATAAAAGAAAATACAGACCTGTATATAACAGGCTCTAATGCCTATTTTATGTCGAGCGAGCTGGCAACCCTTTTAAGTGGGCGTTATATAGAACTGAAAATGTTGCCTTTATCATTTAAGGAGTATTATCAGGCTAAATTAGAATATGAAAAAATGGAGCAAAAGGAAAATAAAACGTTAAAAACACTTATACAATATTATAATGAATATATAGTAAACAGTTCATTTCCTTATACTTTACAGTTAGACAGTGATTTAAAAAATATACATGAATATTTAAGTGGAATATATAACTCAGTGCTTTTAAAAGATATAGTTGCAAGATTGAAAATTTCAGATGTAATGAGACTTGAAAGTGTTGTGAAGTATATATTTGATAATATCGGTAATTTGACTTCGCTTTCAAAAATAGGGAATACTTTAACTTCAATGGAAAGAAAAACAGATGTAAAAACCATTGAAAAATATATTAGAGGGCTTACTGACAGTTTACTTGTACATGAAGTTAGCAGATATAATATAAAAGGGAAAGAATTTCTATCTACATTATCAAAATATTATGTTGCAGATTTAGGGCTTAGACAGATGATTTTAGGTAACAGAAATATAGATATGGGGCATATACTGGAAAATATAATTTATCTTGAACTGATTAGAAGAAAAGGCAATGTATATGTTGGGCAGTTTGATAAAAATGAAATTGATTTTGTTATTGTCAATTCAAATGAAATTGAGTATTATCAGGTTGCTTTGACTGTCTTAGATGAAAATACTTTAAAAAGGGAACTGGATGCCTTTAAAAATATTAAGGATAACTATCCGAAGTATCTTGTAACTTTAGATGATGTAATGGTGAATACTGACTATGACGGAATAAAGGTTATAAATGCTCTGGAGTGGTTATTATTTTCTAAAGAATAAATATTGAAATTATAAAAGGAGAAATAAGAAAATGAAGAATGATTTTTTAGAACCAGACAGTTTTAATCTTGTCAATTTATTTGAGAATGCTAAATATAGTGTTCCAGTATATCAAAGACCTTATAGTTGGACTGAAAAAGAAATAAGAAAATTATTAGATGATATCTTTTTAATTTTTGATAATAAAGATAATTTACAAAATGAAGAGCTGATTTTATTTATGGGAACTTTATTTCTCAGAGTAGGGAAAAATTTTAAAAATAAATATACTGAATATGAAATTGTTGATGGACAGCAACGAATAACAACTTTTACTCTTATACTAATGGTTTTATTAAATCATTTTTATCAGGAAGGAATAGAAGATGACGAAATAAGAGAAATAGAAAATTTCTTTTGGAAGAAAGATAGTAGAGAAAGGGATAAAGAAAAAAGAGTTTTGACATTAGGAAGTGTTGAACAAAAAATATTAAATGAGCTATTTAATCAGCTATATGATAAAAAAGATCTTATGGAATTTATAGAAGAGAGGCAAAATAACTTTGAAATTGACGAGATAACTAAAAATCTTTTAAAAAATATAGTATTCATTGATAACTTTTTTAAAGAAAAATATTTTTCAGAAGATAGTTCAGAGAAATATCTTGATTTTTTTGATTTTTTTGAAACTAATATAAGATTTATAGCTATTAAAGTAAATGTTAATTTAATGAAACTTTTCAGTATATTTGAATCTATAAATGCAAAAGGTAAAAAACTTGAAGAAGTAGATCTAATTAAAAATTATATATTCCAGAATATAAAAGAAGAAGATTACAAAGAATATTTAGAAAAATGGGGTAATTTAATAATAGAAACTTCAGATAACTTAATGGATTATATAATTGTGTATGTACGCGCGAATATGTCATACTATAGAAATAAAATAAAACTCGAAAATTTTAAAAAAATAATTGAAGAAGATGCTAAAAATTATTATAAAACAACTCAAAATGATAAAACAATAAAGAAATTTATAGATGAATTGAATAAATATTCAATTTACTATAGAATTTTGCATGATAAAACACTTTCTAGAGAAATTTTAGAGAAAATATCTAAAAAAATATTAGTTTTTTATGAAATGAATAGAATAATGGAATATTCTCATACAAAAGCATTATATTTTAAATTATTAACTTTATATAAAGAAAAGAAAATATCAGAGGAGAAATTTTTTAATATTGTTGAAGTTGCATTCAAATTCATTCTCACTTATCAAAGTATAGGAAGTCGTGAAAGTAAAAGAACAATAGGAGTTTTCGCTGATGTTCAAAATAAAATTTATAATTTTCTAAATGAAGATGATTTTCAAAAAAATATAGAGATAGAAATAAAAAATATTTTTTATAGAGAAATCAACAAACAGCTAATAGATAATGAAAGTTTATCCAAAAGTATAAAAGCATCTGCAACTTATCATAAATATCCAAAAGTAATAAAAATTATACTGGCTTATTTAGAAACATATGGAGAAAAAGGTATTGACTATGATAAATTTTATACGCTTTTAAATTCTATTGAAAGTTTGCAGTTAGACCATATTTTACCACAAAATCCTAAAAAGGATAATGATAATTTTTCATATTATATTGAAAATGATAATGTAATTTTTAAAAAATTTCAGGATTTTAATGAAAATAAAAAGGAGTTATCTTTATTAAAGGATGATTTTTATAAAGAATATTTAAATCGGATAGGGAATTTAAGATTAATATGGGCAAAGGAAAATAATAATAAGTCAAATGCAGTACTTTATCAAAATAATATCTCTTTCAAAGAAGATGAAAGGGAAATTAATACATATAAACAAATTAAAAAGAGAGAAGAGGAACTTATAAAGGAAATTTTAGATAAAAATGTCCTTTTGAGTACGGATAATATTGATATTCAAGAAACCATAAAAGATGAAACGACATTGAAATTTTATGAGGAAAGTCGTGATTATAAAAATTTAGAACCTATGTCTTTAGAAATTTTTGATAGCAGGATAACTCTTAATGAGTTTACTTATGCAAATCTACTTGTAGAATTTTATCAAAATCTTTATGATAACGAGAAAGATAAGTTTTTAAGAATAGCTCAAAATAATTTTAAACTTCCTAGAGCTAAAAAAACATATATATCTATGGATAAATCTATGATAAAAAGTAAAATGAAAAATATAGGAGAAACAGTATTTTATGAAACTAGTTTTTCATCTGAGCAGATTATAAAAATTATATTTGCTTTAAAAGAAGAAATGAATTTACAAAATCTAGAAATAATTTTGAGAGATAAATAATAGAGTTAAGGGAAGTGAATGTATAATGAAAAAATTTTACGGAATAGGAGTAGGAGTAGGAGATCCTGAAAATATAACAGTTAAAGCAGCAAAAAGACTGCATGAAGTAGATGTGATAGTACTGCCTGAGGCAAAAAGTGGAGAAGGAAGTACAGCTTTTAATATTGTAAAAGAGCATATAAAACCAGAAGTAGAGCAGCTATTTTTGGAGTTTCCGATGATAAGGGATGTAGAAGCAAGAAAAGTTTTTCGTAAAAATAATGCGGATGTAATAAGTGCTGAATTGGAAAAAGGTAAAAATGTAGCGTTTTTAACAATAGGTGACCCAATGACTTATAGCACTTATACTTATGTATTGGAACATATTTCAGATGATGTGGAAGTTGAAACTATTGCGGGAATAACTTCATTTAACAGTGTTGCAGCTAGACTGAATGTGCCTTTGATGATTGGCGATGAAGATTTGAAAGTAGTGTCTGTTAATCGAAAAACTGATATTTACAAGGAAATTGAAAATAATGATAATTTAGTTTTGATGAAAATTAGCCGAGATTTTGAGAAAATAAAAAAAGCGATAATTGAAACTGGGAATAAAGAAAATGCTGTAATTGTTTCAGATTGCGGGAAAGATAATGAAGTTGTTTATTGGGATATTGAGAGTGTAGAGGAGGTTCCTTATTTTTCGACGATGATATTGAAGAAGGAAGGAGTTAAGGAGTGGAAGAGATTTCTAAAAACACTTTAAGGAAAATAAAAATAGCAAAGTTTATAATTCTTCAAATTTTATTTTTTGCATTTTATTTTTGGGTTGGAAAATATGATTGGGATTACGGCTTTGATTTACCATATCGTATAGTTTTTGAAGGAATATCTTCGGTAGTAGCAGGCGTATTTTTTGGTTTAATATTTTATTTATTAGGAAAAAGTAAAGAATATGAAAATGATAAAATTTTGAAATTGCCAATATTTTTTATAATGTTATCAGTAATATTATTATTTAGAATAGATATTATTGGAGTTATAAAATTATGTTTTTTCAACGGATTATTCATTTTAGGAATATTTAGAAGTAAAATAAAGATTAGAAGTTATTTATCTAAAATTTCAAAAATCATATTATGGTTTATTGTAATGTATTTTTTAATTCCTATTCTTTCAATTATTTTTTCAATCTTTTTTTTAATAATAGAAAGTATTTTGAGAATTGAGGGAAGTTTTGGTCAATACAGAATTTTAGTTCCATTTTTTCTTATCAATGTATTTTTTGGACTTTTTATAAAAAAATATTTTGATAAAGAAGAAATTGAAGTTGTAAGAATATTGACAATAACAGGCTGTCTAATAATTATGGGAATATTTATTTTTATGGGCTTTAACTGGTACAAAGAAGATTATCAAGCAATAATTTATGCTTTTCCGTATAAAGTTTTGATGTATTTAGAAGAAGGTGAGAACAGCATTGAAAAATTTGGAATTATAAAGACGCTGGAGTCGAGGTATTTTATTTATGCGATGGTTGTTAATATGGGATTTTATTTGGGAACTTTGAAAATAAATAATAAAAATAAAAGGAAAAATTGTGTTGAAAACAAGATTGATGGGGATATTTAATAAGAAGTAGTTAAAATTTAAGAACTAAAAGAAAGAAGGAATTATTATGAAAAAAATATTATTTGTTTTGTTACTTGGAGTAGCAATTCAAGGACTAGCAGAAACAATTGTAAAAGGAACTTATGATACAAAGAAAAAAAGATACATAGAATTAAGTCAAATTTTTGAAAAGGAAATAAATTTGAGTTATGTATTGCCGAGTGATAAAAAGAATATAGTAACGTATAAAACTGAAGATTATGATATTTTAGTGAGAAAAAGTGATTTGTTAGAATTATACAATAAAAATAGGGATAAAAAAGAAAATAATATAAAAAATAATATCTCGGATAAAGATAAAAAATTGGATTATGTTCGTAATTATATTGCTGAATTGGTGGAAAACAACAAAGCAGTTATTTATGAAAGAAAAACGAAAAAAGAAATAAAAAATATTGTAAAAGTAAAATACAATAACAATATTTACTATGATGCGGGAAGAGGTTCAAATTACGACGGTTATAAATTTTATACAGATAAAAGTTTGTCACAGGAAATTATGAAATTTGATATTATAACACAATTTGGAATTGCTCTTCACAGCAGTTTGGGGGATAATCCGTATAATAGGGAATTGACAGAAAAGGAAAAAGAATACAGAGAAAAAAATGGAAATCATTTTGAAGAATTAAAGGCACTGTATAAGAAAGCCATTCAAAATCCGAATGTTGAACAAAAAATTAGTTATTAGTTAAATATGTTTGATAAGTTATAAATTATTTTTAGAATTTAATATAAATAGGGGGAGAAAAATGAATAAAATTGAAAAAGGAATTGAAAGTAATATGGTTTATTTGCAAATCAAAGAATTGATGGAAAATGCAAGGAAACAGGTGTCTGTAAAGATTAATAATATTCTTGTGCAGACTTATTGGAAAATTGGGAAAATTATTATAGAAGATGAACAGAAAAATAATGAGCGAGCGGAATATGGGAAAAAACTTTTAAAAGAATTGTCAAAAAAATTGACAAAAGAGTATGGAAAGGGCTTTTCAAAATCAAATTTATTTAATATGAGAAAATTTTATTTGAAATACCAAAAATTCTGGACAGTGTCTGGAAAATTGAGCTGGTCTCATTGTTGTGAGATTTTGAGTATATCTGATGATAAAGAAAGAGCATTTTATGAAAGAGAATGGTATTCAGTCTGAATATGCACTAGGTGGACTTTCTAATCAGATTTTTGCTTCAAAATACACATTGTATATCCCTAATAAGGAAGTGCTTGAAAATGAGGTGGAAAAAGTTTTGAGGGAGTATGATAAGAAAATAAAATTAAAAGGAATAGAAAATGATAATTTTGAATAAAAAAGAATTACCAAAGTGTTCTGTTGAAATAACACTTTCTTTAATTTCTAATAAATGGAAAATACTTATAATAAGAGATTTACTCGATGGAACAAAAAGATTTGGAGAGTTGAGAAAATCTATAAATGGAATTTCTAATAAAGTTTTGACATACAATTTAAGAGAAATGGAGGAGGACAATCTTCTTGTAAGAAAAATTTATCCTGAAGTTCCTCCAAAAGTTGAATATTCTCTTACTGAAACAGGTTACAGCTTAAAGCCGATACTGGAAAGTATGGACAAATGGGGTGTAAATTACCGAGAAAAACAAAATACGAATAACTGAAATTGTATCGAATTAATTATGGTTTTTCAATTTTAAAATTTTCATTGGTATAAGTTTTTAAATCAAAAGTCCTGATTTCTTCTACATCAATATAAAAAAGTTCAAAAATAGGATTATCAGGAGTTTTAAAAAGTTCCTTTATTGCTGGATATTTATTTAAAACTCTTGTTTTAAGATCAATATCATCAGTAAAATGAATATTTCCATTTACAGATACAAATGATAAATAATCTTCTGAATGAGAGAGAAAAGAAACATAAGGACATTTTTTTAACTGTTTGTAAACGTTTTTATTATTTGTAGTTGCAAGATATACTTTGTTCTTTTCAGAAAACAGATATTGTAAAATTCTTGTTTTAGGCTTATTATCATCGAGTGTAGCTAAAATTCCGTAAGAGTTTTCTTTTAATATTTTATTATAATCAACCATTTTAATTTCCTCCAGATATATTTTTTGAGTTAGCTAACTATGTTAATTATAGCTTAAAATAGAAAAATTGTGAAGAAGGTACATTTTTATTACAAGGTAACAAGATGGTAACTTTAAGAGGGAAAGAGTTATATAAATTTTATTTATTAAATAACAATGTATAGCTTATGAAATATGCAGGAAGTAAATATTTGATATTTGAAAAGTAAAAATAGTTAAAAATAATAATTTATAATTTGATAAAAAATAAATAACATGAAAAGAGAAAAAGTTGGAAATAAAAAGAAAAGTCTATGATGATAAGGATTGGTATGAAGAATATATTCAAGTTTTAAAAGATGGAAAAGAAATTCATTATGGTGAAAGTTTTGATTTTCCAAAATATGAAAATGGAAATTATGTTTTTTATTTAAATTATGGAAACATAGAATATTACAAATTTTTTAAAATTTATTTGAAAAAATGGAAAGATAAAATTTATTTTATTCCGAAGTATAATTTTTGTGATGATAAGGTTTATGGATATTCACCGTTGGAATTTTTAGAGAATGAGATAAAAGAAATTTTAGAGAATAAGGAAGAAATTAGTAAAATCAAGAAATTGACAATAAAGGATATTTTGTGTGAATGGGCATGTAATAGTCAGTTTAGAGAATTTTGCAATAGTTTTGAAGATTATCAGAAAAAAATGGTTAATGAAATTTATTTTGTGGATAACGAGATAATTAATAACGATATTTCAAGAAAATTTGAAAAGATTTTTGGAATAAAAAACAAAAAAATAGAAAAAATAAATGTTGAAGAAGTTGAAAAACTTGATAAAATATCCGTTTATCTTGAAAATGGGAAAGTCTGGGAAGCATTTTTTAAGAAGGATAAAAAAATATATTTGAATACAGAAATATCAGTAAGTTTTGAAATAAATGAAATATTATAAAAATAGAAAATTAATTCAAAAAGAAGGGGATAGTTTATGAAAAAAGTATACTTCATAGGATCAGGGCCTGGAGATCCTGAATTAATAACAGTAAAAGGGCAAAGAATCGTAAAGGAAGCAGATGTAATAATTTATACTGGCTCATTGGTTCCAAAAGAGGTTATTGATTGTCATAAGGATGGAGCTGAAATTTATAATTCTGCTTCAATGAATTTGGATGAAGTGATGGAAGTTACGATAAAGGCACAGAAAAAAGGAAAACTGGTAGCAAGGGTGCATACTGGGGATCCGAGCATTTATGGTGCAATAAGGGAACAAATGGATATTCTGGATGAATATGAGATTGAATATGAAGTAATTCCAGGAGTAAGTTCATTTGTAGCTGCCGCTGCTGCAATAAAAAAAGAATTTACTCTACCAGATGTAAGCCAGACAATAATTTGTACAAGACTGGAAGGAAGAACAACTGTCCCTGAAACAGAGAGTCTTGAAAGCCTTGCTTCACATAAATGTTCGATGGCAATATTCTTATCTGTGCAAATGATTGATGAAGTTGTAAAAAGATTATTAAAGCATTATGATAAAACAACACCAATTGCAATTGTCCAAAGAGCGACTTGGGAAGATCAGAAAATTGTTATGGGAACACTAGAAACTATTGCCGAACTTGTGAAAAAGGAAAAAATCACAAAAACGGCACAAATTCTTGTAGGAAACTTTATGGGGAATGAATATTCTAAGTCTAAACTTTACGACAAGGCATTTTCACATGAGTTTAGGAAAGGGATTGAAGAGTAAAATTAATGTTAAGAAGGAAAATTTAATTATGGATAAGAAAAATTTATTGGAAATTGTTGGGAATGTAGAAAAAGGGGATTTGATAGAAATTATTTGTTTTTTGGTAAATAAAAATCCCAAATTAGAGGGAAATTTATTAGAATATTGTCAAAAAAATAGTATTTTTGAAAATAAAATGTTTATTACAGAACAGCAGTTGCTACAAGGATGGGAAAATTCAAAAAAACTTATTAATGAACTTGATGAAACAGTTTTTTATTATGAGTATGAAATTAGCCCGACAGAAGATAATCTGTTTTCGCAGTTAGAAGAAATTATGGAAATTATAAATCAAAATGAGATTTCGTGGGAAACAAGGGAAAAAATATTGCTGGAAGTCTTGAACTATATTTTTTCTGAACACAGTGAATATTATGATTGCTGTAATCTGGAAGAATGGTTTATGAATTTGGTGGAAACTTTGTGTCAGACAAAAGGTGAGAAGAGATATTTGGTTGATTATATTATAGAAAATGGTGTAAGTGGATATTCAGAATGGATTGCATCTATTTACAGGGAAATTGGAGAAGATGAAAAATATCTTGAAATACGAAAAGCAAATCTGAATACAACTGAGCAGTATTGGGAACTTTTGCAATATTATGAAGAAAAAAATAAAAAAGATTTAGCACTTGAAACAGCTGTGAAAGGTTTGGAAAAAGGAATCGGAGGAATTGAGGAGATATTTGGATACCTTTTTAACTTTTATTCAAAGGAACATAACGATAAAATACTGGAAGAACTTTACGATAAATCAATGAAAAAGAATCGTAATTATGCAAAATTTGAAATAACAGAACTTATGTATAGTTATTACAAAAAGAATAATAATTATGAAAAGATGAAAAATTTACTACTTCATTTAGTGGAATTTGCTCAGTATGATGACTTACTGGATTGGTATAAAGAATGTCAGAAGGAACTTTCAAAAGAAGATTTTGAATTACACGAGCAACAGATTATCAATATTATAAAAAATAAAGATGTTTCAATATATTTGAAGATTTGTCTTGTGAAAAATAATAAAAAAGAAGTTCTTGATTATTTACAAAAAAATCCATATATAGACAGAAAGCATTATTTTTCAGAAAAAATTGCGTCTGAATATCCAAAAGAAATTTTGGAATTATATTGGAAGGAAGCACAGAATTTTACGAATCTGGGGCAACGACACAATTATGATTATTGTGTTTCTGTGTTGAGTTCCATCAAGAAGATAATGGATAACAACAATTGGAAAGATGAATGGAAAATAAAATTTGAAACATTTTTTGAAAAAAATAAAAAGAAAAGATTGCTAGTAGAAAGGATGAAAGCGAGATTCAAATGAAGAAGGAATTGAAAGAGAATCCGTCTTATGAAATTACTAAAAAGGATATTATTTTGGAAAAAAATGGAAATCAAAAGAATAAGAAAAATATTTAATAAAATAGTAAAAACTAACATAACATGATTAAAAAAACTGAAAAGTTTGATAATCATGTTTTTTATTTAAAAAAAATAATAAATTTTAATATTTTAAAAAAATATGTTATACTTTCTATAAGGTAACTAAAAGATATAGCGAGGAGAGTTTATGAAAAAATTATTATTTGTATTAATGCTGGCAGTAATGGGAAACACATTTGCAGCACCAAAAACACAAAAGGGTAGAAGTATGAGAACTACAACAACAAGTAGAATATCGGAAAGTGAGAAAAAGGAGATTGAAAATGCTGTTCAAGTTGGAATGCAGCCATTTATGAACACAGTTAGGAATGCTATGCTAACAGAAATTAATAAGCAGTCTTCAAAAATTCCGATAGACAGCCTGTTTCCAAAGGAATACGTTATAAGCGATGCTGCGAGAAAGGAAATCGGGAAAAAATATACAGATGAAATAATAAAAATTGTAATCAATGGAATGAAACCAAGAATTGCAGTTAAAAAAATTAATTATATTTCTCAAGATGAAGTTCAGGTAAATTGTGATATGAAAGTGAAAAATTTAGACAAAGTTTGGGATTTGCTGGACTTTGATGAAAAGATGGAAAGACAATTTTTGACAAAGATAGGACTCAAAGATATGGATGCAGCAGAAAAGATCATGAGAAACAAAGGAAATGAAGAATTAAAGAAAAAATATTATTATGTAATGCTGGAAGAAGTGGTAAATTTCCTTAATGAAGAAATAAGAAAGACAAAAGAGGAAGAAAATTTGGTAGAAGATATATCGGTTACAGTTAAAAAAGTGAATGGAAGGTGGCAAGTGGATTTAAATCAATAATTAAAAGGTTTTAATTAAAAATTAGGTTATAATTTTAGTGGAAATAAAAATAAATATAAAATGGAGGAGATCTTATGAGAAAAATATTGTTTTTAATTATGCTGGTGATAGCAGGAAACAGCTTTACAGCACCTACATCACGAAGTAGCAAAAATACTGGAATGGTAAGTCAAGTGTCGGAAAGTGAGAAAAGAGAATTTGAAAGAGCAATAAAAAATGATGTGGAACAGCCGATAAATGATTCTATAAAGGCAGAGCTTTCCAAAAGTGAAGAATTAAAAAAAATAGCATATGAGAGCTTATTTAACGAAGATTATAATATCAGTGAATCTTTGAAAAAAGAAATGGCACAAAAATTTTTGAAAACTTTGATAGACTTGTCCTTAAAAGGATTGGATCTTAAAATTGTAATGAAAAAAGTCAATCGTGTTTCAGAAAATGAAGTTGAAATTTTATATGATACAAAAGCAAAAAATACAGAAAATATTTTGAGTATAAGCGGTAAAGAGGAGATTTTGGGAGAAAGAGTTTTAAAAAGAATGGGATACAGTATGAATAAAATGGAAAGTATTTTAAAAAATAAAGGAAATGATGAAATAAAACGTAAATTTTATAATATAACAATGGAGGAAATGGCAAAAATTATTAATCAAAATATCCATGAACTTAAAGATGAACAGGTTTTGGTGGAAGATATACCGGCTACACTTAAAAAAGTAAACGGTAAATGGCAAGTTCAAGATACAGACAATTAGAAATTTAACAGAAATAAATAAAAAAATAAGGAGAATAAGGATGAAAAAAATATTATTTTTGATTATGCTGGTAGTTATGGGAAATACTTTTTCAGCAAATAATCAAGCACAGCAAAGTGTGCCGGCAAGAACAGTGGAAGATGAAAATATGGAAATAAAAAAAGCACTTATAAGCAGATTACAATCGTTTTTTTTCACAATTGTAAACGCTGGAATACAGGATAATGAAAAAAAATTGGAAAAGGAAACTTACAATAGACTGTTTAAAAAAGATTATATTATAAGTAATGCACTAAAACACGAAATTGTAGATAAATACATAAGATCAATTTCAAGAATTACAGCAAGGGAAACACCACTAAGATTTGATGTAAAACAAATAGATTATGTTTCTGATGATGAAGTGGAAGTAATTTATGACATAAAGTCTAAAAATTTGAAAGATGTTCCAGATATGCTGGATCTAGATGAGGAAACAGAAAGACAGATTATGGAAAAAGCTAAATTCAGCAGTGTAAGCGAATTGGAAAAAGTTATGAAAAATAAAGGAAATGAGCCATTAAAACGAAATTACTACAGTATCGCAATAACAAAAAGAATAAAAATGTTTGAAGCAGAAGCCAAAAAGATTACAGAAGAAGAGGTTATAATTGAAAATGTACCAGCAACATTGAAAAAAGTAAATGGAAAATGGGAAGTAGATAGTTTAGAAAAAACAATGAAGGGTATTAAATAAAAAATAAAGTAGCTTTAAAATTTAAGATAATTAAACTGTATTCATACTTTTTTTATTAAGTGAATAAAATCAAATAGATTAAAGGTAAAAAGATTTTTATGTTACATTTAAAAAATCTTTTAAGTAAAAGATACTGTTTTATTATAATTTATAGGGCAGTATCTTATTTACATTTTTACTATATTTCCTTAATATATTTTAGGTATTACACTTAATTATACAATACACCCTTTAAAATTATTTTGAAAATTGTAAAATAAAGTGTTGACAAAATAGAAATTTTTTTGTATAATAATTCTTGTCTTAGGAAATATTGTTGGGCTGTCGCCAAGCGGTAAGGCACTGGACTTTGACTCCAGCATGCAATGGTTCGAATCCATTCAGCCCAGCCATTTTGAAAATAAATTGTGTGATATATAACTGCTGATTTTTTCGGCAGTTTTTTTGTTTAGAAAATATAAAACTTATATAATTTTTTAATAATCACAATATAAAATTTTATTAATTTATGACTGTTGAAAATTCAAAAAAAATGTGGTATACTCAAATTGTAAGGAATAATATATTAATGTATATTAAAATTTTTTAGGAGGTATTATTGAAATGGCAATTAAAGTAGCAATTAATGGATTTGGAAGAATCGGAAGACTAGCATTAAGATTAATGGCTGAACAAACAGACAAATTTGAAGTAGTGGCAATTAATGATTTAACAGATGCTAAAATGTTAGCACATTTGTTCAAATATGATTCATCTCAAGGAAGATTCAATGGAACTATCGAAGTTAAAGAAGGAGCTTTCGTAGTAAACGGAAAAGAAATTAAAGTTTTCTCAAAAGCTAATCCTGAAGAATTACCTTGGGGAGAATTAGGTGTTGACGTAGTATTAGAAGCTACAGGATTCTTTGCTACAAAAGATAAAGCAGAATTACACGTTAAAGCAGGAGCTAAAAAAGTAGTTATTACTGCACCTGGTGGAAGCGATGTTAAAACTGTAGTTTACAACGTAAACCACGAAATCTTAGATGGAACTGAAACAGTTATTTCAGGAGCTTCTTGTACAACTAACTGTTTAGCACCAATGGCTAAAGCATTAAACGATAACTTTGGTGTTGTAACTGGTACAATGACAACTATCCATGCTTACACTGGAGATCAAAATACTTTGGATGCACCTCACAGAAAAGGTGACTTAAGAAGAGCAAGAGCTGCAGCTGTAAATATCGTTCCTAACTCAACAGGAGCTGCAAAAGCAATTGGATTAGTAGTACCTGAATTAAACGGAAAATTAGATGGAGCTGCTCAAAGAGTACCTGTTCCAACTGGTTCATTAACTGAATTAGTATCTATCTTAGAGAAAAAAGTAACTGTAGAAGAAGTAAATGCAGCTATGAAAGCAGCAGCAACTGAATCATTCGGATACACTGAAGAACAATTAGTATCTTCTGACATAGTTGGAATCCACTTTGGATCATTATTTGATGCAACACAAACTAAAATTGTTCAAAACGGAGATACTCAATTAGTTAAAACAGTATCTTGGTATGACAACGAAATGTCTTATACAGCTCAATTAATCAGAACTTTAGGATACTTCGCAAGCAAAATTGCTAAATAATTGATTTTAAACAGAAATCTTAAAAATTAACTTTGAAAATCGGCTAGAAATAGTCGGTTTTCTTTTTTCTGTTGTTTTTTACAAATTTAATTCTTATTTTCTAAAATTTATGATATAATAATTTAAAATTATGACTTTATCATTAATACTAAACCTCTATTAAAAAAATGGAAATTAAATTTTATATATTTACACTAAATCTTGTAAAAAATGGTTTTAACTGTTTTTTACTATTTAACTAGGAAATAGTATAAAATTCAAAAAAATTTAAAATTTGGAGAAAATATGGAAAATAAAGAAAATATGAAGAAATTTTATGATACAATCGCAGAAAAATACGATTTTATCTTTTCACTTTCAGATGTTCAGAAGAATTTTTTTCAAAAATATATTACAGGAAAAAAAGTGCTTGATGTGGGAGCTGCAACAGGCAATTTGTCAAAATTTCTGAAAAATGAAGGATATGATGTAATTTCCATTGATATAAATGAAAAATTGATTGAGCAGGCTAGAGAAAAAAATGTTGATGTAAAAAATTTGGATATGATGAGAATTGATGAATTTGAAAAATTTGACACAATAATAAATGTTGGAAATACATTACCGCATTTAAATAGTAAAGATGAGATTTTTTTATTTTTACAAAAGGCTTATTCTCAGCTTGAAAATAATGGGAAACTCATTATTCAGCTAATAAATTTTTATAAGTTTTTTGAAAATCAAAAATCTGAATCTGATTTTTTGGGAAATTTACCATTGATTGAAAATGAAAATGTGAAATTTGAACGTTATTATTACAAAAATTCTGATAATAATGTGATTTTCAAAACTATTTTGGATGATAAATTTGAAAATGAGGAAATTTTAACAAATGTCAATTATTTTGATTTTATGAAATTTTTTGAACAGTTAGGCATGAGCAATGTAAAAATATTTGGCGGCTTTAATGAGTCTGAGTTTGTTTTGGAAAAATCACAGCCCTTAATATTAGTGATTACAAAAAAATAATTAAATTTAGTTGGAAATATGTTGTAAATTTATGAATTTTTGTAAGAATTAGATAGAATTTCAAATAAAAAAATAGAGTATACGTTCTCTTGAAACAACGTAAATAAACAATAAAGGAGAAATTTGTAATAATTAATGAATGTAATTATTATAAAGTAAAAAATAAAAATGATGGAATCTTTTAAAAATTTTGTAAAGGTAACTTTGATTGGAGCTCCACTTTTAAACAAAGTGATTGGAATATTTCTTATATCAATGCTGCCTATAATTGAGCTTCGTGGTGCAATACCGATTGGAGCGGCTATTGGCTTACCTTGGTATTTGAATATGATTGTTTCGATTATTGGAAATATGCTTCCTGTACCATTTATTCTGCTGTTTTCAGTAAAAGCCTTTGAATTTATGAAAAAACATAATATTATGGTAAAATTTATTGAAAAAATAGAAAATCGTGCAAAAAAGCGAAGTGAAGGGCTTGCAACAGGAGAATTTATTGGTTTGATGCTGTTTGTAGCAATTCCGTTTCCAGGAACAGGTGCCTGGACAGGTGCATTAATTGCGGCATTGCTTCAGTTCGAGAGAAAAAAATCGTTTTTTTATATTGTGCTGGGAGTAATAATAGCCGCAGTAATAATGACTTTAGCATCTTATGGTGTAATAAGCCTTTTTGCACCAAAACATTAAAAAAATTTAAAATTGCTGTTGAAAAATAAATGTTTTTATGATAGAATGACTTGAAAGTTAAAAAGTGAATAATTAAGGGAATGTTTTGGTTTCGACAGGATAAAAAGATTATTATTGGCAAGTAAGCGGGAGCTTTAAAATCCAACTTAAAAATAATCGGAAACGATAATTACGCATTAGCTGCCTAAGATAGCGGCTCATCTCTTTTGGGAACGCCATTTTCCCATTAGATGATGTCATTTTTAATGGCTTACTCAAATGTATGATTATGTCATTTGAGGAAATCTTATAATCTCGCCTTTAGACTTTTGTCTGTTTAATATCTAACGGTTAAAGCGTTAAATAGACTAAACTTGTAGAAGATAGTAAGAACTTTCTATTTTGGACACGGGTTCGATTCCCGTCATTTCCACCAAAACAAAAATTAAAAATGTAATTATTAAATAATTGAGAACGAGTTGAATAACTCGTTTTTTCTTTTTTGAAAAATACTTTATTGAAAAAAACAAAATATTAATATATAATTGATTTATAAAAAGAATTGGAATTGAAAGGAGAATGTAATTTTAAGTCAAAGTATTATTTTGAGAATAAAAAATTACAATTTATAAATAAAATGAGAAATTATGATGTAATTATAGTTGGTGCTGGACACGCAGGAATTGAAGCGGCATTGGCATCGGCGAGATTAGGGTTGAATACAGCAATTTTTACAATAACATTAGATAATATAGGTGTTATGTCTTGTAACCCATCAGTTGGAGGACCTGCAAAAAGCCATCTGGCTAAGGAAGTTGACGCATTAGGTGGAGAAATCGGACGAAATATGGATAAAAGCTTTGTACAAATGAGAATTTTAAATACAAAAAAAGGACCAGCGGTTCGTTCGTTAAGAGCTCAGGCAGATAGAAAAATTTATGCAAGGGAAATGAAAAAAACAATAGAAAATCAGCAAAATTTAGATACTGTTCAAGATATTGTCACAGAATTAATTGTTGAAGAAATTGAAATTTTAGAAAGTAATTCTAAAAAAATTGAAAAAGTTATAAAAGGGATAAGAACTAAGACAGGAATGGAGTTTTTTGCAAAAGCAGTTGTACTTGCAACAGGAACGTTCTTAAGAGGGCTTTTATACATTGGAGATAAAAGGGTGAAAGGTGGAAGAATGGGAGAGTTATCAGCAGACGATTTGACAGCTTCCCTGAAATCGTTAGGATTTAAAATGGATAGATTCAAGACAGGGACACCTCCTAGACTTGATATCAGAACATTAAATCTGGAAAAATTGGAAGAACAGCCAGGAATAACAGGTATTCCATTAAAATTTTCAATGAGAACTCCAAATAGTGAAGTTTTAGAAAAACCTCAATTATCCTGCTATTTAACACGTACAAATGAAACAACGCATAAAATAATACTTGATAATTTGGACAAAGCACCAATGTATAATGGAAGTATAAGCAGCACAGGACCAAGATACTGTCCATCAATTGAAGATAAAGTTGTAAAATTTAATGATAAAGACAGCCATCATCTGTTTTTGGAGCCAGAAGGATTTGACACGGCAGAAGTCTACATAAGTGGACTTTCCACAAGCTATCCCGCTAGTTTGCAACAGAAGATAGTAAATACAATTGATGGACTCGAAAATGCCCATATAATGCGATACGGATATGCTGTGGAATATGATATTGTAGATCCTAGCGAACTTGACTACACTCTTGAAACTCGTAAAGTAAAAGGACTTTATCTGGCTGGGCAGCTAAATGGTACAAGTGGTTATGAAGAGGCGGCTGCACAGGGAATTATTGCAGGAATTAATGCAGCTTTAAAAATTAAGGGAGAAGAGCCATTTATTTTAGACAGAGAAAGTTCGTACATTGGAACAATGATAGATGATTTAATAAATAAGGAATTGTTTGAGCCATATAGAATGTTTACGGCAAGATCTGAATTTCGACTTATCTTACGTGAAGACAATGCTGATATAAGACTTTCTGAAAAGGCTTATAAAATTGGACTTCTTGATAAAAAATATTATGATATTGTACAGGAAAAGAAAAAAAATGTTAAGGAAACAATAGAAAACCTTGAAAATATAAAACTTGGAAGCAGTAATCAAAGACTAATGGAAATTCTTGATAAATACGGTGAAAGCCTAAAAAGCGGAACGACTTTAAAGGAAATTTTACGCCGTCCAAAAGTTACATATCAAGATATAAAATATATCGCTGAAATCATTGAAAATGTGCCAAATCTAAATTTTGACGATGAAACTGAATATCAAATTGAAGTTCAGACAAAATATGAAGGCTACATCGCCAAAGCTATTCAAATTATGGAAAAACAGCAAAAACTGGATGATAAAAAAATTCCTGAAAATTTTGACTATGACAATATGAAGGGAATTACAAGAGAAGCAAAACAAAGATTGAAAGAAAATAGACCGTATAATGTAGGACAGGCATCCAGAATGTCTGGAGTAACGCCAGCAGATGTTTCTGTGCTGCTCATGTATTTAGATGGAGTCTTAAAATAAAATCTAGCTATAAAAAAACTTTTATATATTAATGAAACATAAGGAGAAAAAGTGGAAAATATAAACGAAGAAGCCGATTTAAGAGAATATTTCTTAAACTTGCTTTCAAAATCAGAAATTAAAGTGCCAGACGAAAAAATTACACAAATGCTGAAATTTTTAGAACTTTTATATAATAAAAATCAAATTATGAATTTAACAGCAATTCGTGAGAAAAAAGGAATGCTGGAAAAACATTTTATAGATTCCTTGCTTTTAACAAAAGTTATAAATAATGATGAAAAATCTTTTATAGATGTGGGAACAGGCGCTGGATTTCCTGGGCTTGTACTTGCCCTTTATTACCCGAAAAATAAGTTTCTATTAGTAGATTCAGTAAGGAAAAAAATAGAATTCATAAATGAAGTAATAAAAGAATTAAATTTACAGAATGTAACCACAAGTTTTGAACGTGCAGAAGAATTAATAAAAGATAGAAGAGAAAGTTTTGATGTTGCTCTTTGCCGAGGGGTAGCCAATTTAAGAATAATACTGGAGTATATGATTCCATTCATAAAGGTAAATGGACGATTTTTACCGCAGAAATTAAACCTAAACGAAATAGAAGAATCGAAAAATGCTCTAAAGATTTTAAATGTAAAAATAAACAAAACTTTTGAATTTAATCTTCCAGAAAGCAAAGATACAAGAATAATATTGGAGATTATAAAACTTCAAAAAACAAATATAAAATATCCTAGAAAAGTAGGAATACCAGTAAAGAAACCTTTATAACTACAAAAAACACAAATTTTTTTAAAAAAAGTAGTTGACAAATAAATTTAGTTATGATAATATATATCTTGTCGATACAAAATCGTATCGCAGGACAATTAAGATAAGAATAGAAGAAGCAATAATGTGTAAAAGATAAATAATAGTCAAGAACTCTTGTTGTAAAACAAGATTCTCGTCAAGACAAAGGTGAAAATTAAATATATGTAAAATATATTGAATGAAGAGTTTGATCCTGGCTCAGGATGAACGCTGACAGAATGCTTAACACATGCAAGTCTTTGGCGAATCTGTGCTTGCACAGGCTAGCCAAGGCGGACGGGTGAGTAACGCGTAAAGAACTTGCCCTGCAGACAGGGATAACAGACGGAAACGACTGATAACACCTGATACAATTGCCGGCACGCATGTGCCTGGCAATGAAAAGAGATGCTGCAGGAGAGCTTTGCGTCCTATTAGCTTGTTGGTGAGGTAACGGCTCACCAAGGCGATGATAGGTAGCCGGCCTGAGAGGGTGAACGGCCACAAGGGGACTGAGATACGGCCCTTACTCCTACGGGAGGCAGCAGTGGGGA